>NZ_JBEXPT010000007.1:0-127224 GCF_040612195.1 Streptomyces sp. NPDC006450
GTCGGCCAACCCCAGCCGGCGCCGGGCACCACCACCGGCCCCCCCCCGCGCCCGGGCTGGGCCTGGCCCCCCCCACCCGCGGCGCCGCCGGGGGCGGGCACCCCCCCGGCCCGCCGCGCGCGTGGCCCGCTCCGGCTACGGCGCGCCGAAGGTGAGGGTCAGGCGCGGGGAGCCCTCGTTGGCCTGGGCCTCCGAGGACCACAGCCACAGCGCGTCCGTCCCGGCGCTGCTCAGCGCCAGGCCGTACGCGCTGCCGAGCGCCCCCGCGACGGCGGTCTTGTCCAGGCCGGTCGTGTGGACGGCCGACCCCTCCGGGACGCCCGAGAAGCCGCCGAGCGCCGGACCGCCGAGTGCCGGGCGGTTGGCGTACGTGGCCCCGGCCTCGGTCCAGGAGCCGGTGACCGGGAGCACGGAGACCGTGTCCGTCGTGCCGGCGCCGCTCATGGTGCTGGTCTTCACGCTGAGCGTGGCCGTCTTGAGCACCGTGCCGGCCGGCGCGGCGGGCAGGTTGAACCGCAGGTAGCTCGCATAGAACGAGGTTCCGCGCACCGCGAGCGAGCCGGACGTCCCGTAATTGGTGCTCGGGGCGCCCGCGTTGGCGTACGTGTCCTCCGCGGCCTGGACCTCGACGACGGAGTCGGCCGGTGCGGAGGCCAGGGTGTGGTGGTTCTGCACCTGGGCCGCGCTCAGGACCGTCGGGTAGACGGCGGTCTCGTCCAGCTGGCCCGCCCAGTACTCGCTGATCGGGCGGTCGGGCCAGCCGCCGAGGCTGTCGCCGCCCGCGTGCCAGTAGCCCGCGAAGTTCTCGTGCGCGGTGAAGCCCAGCGTGCCCTTCTGGACTCCGTCCACGTACAGGGTCATGCCGCCCGGCCCCTGGGTCGCGACGACGTGGTGCCACTGGTTGTCGTTGTACGCGGCGGCGGTCGTCACGGTGTGGGTCCCGCCGCTGTAGACGCCGTAGACGAGCCGGCCGTCATTGGTCATGTAGATGTGCTTGTCGTACTGACTGCTGCCGCGGGACTGGTTGTTGCCGAACCCGAAGAGCTTGCCGCCCCTGGTGGTGTTCGTCCTGAACCAGGTCTCGATGCTGTACGTGGAGCCGACCGACTGGCGGCGGTCCCCGTACACCTGGGTGTCCGTGCCGTTGAAGCCGATGGCCGTGCTCGCGCCCGAGACCGCACCGGGCGTCTGGCGCAGGGCGGGGCCGTTCAGGTGCACACCGCTCTGGTTGCCGCCGTCCGAGGAGTCCGCGACGAAGGGCAGGGCCGACTCGTCGTAGCGCCAGAAGAGCTGGGCGCCGTCCGTGCGGACCGCGTTGGGGTACGCGTCGGGCGAGTTCGGCACCGTCACGCTCGCCGTGCCCGACAGGGCGCTGGTGTTGCCGGCCGCGTCGGTGGCGGTCACCCGGTAGGTGTAGGACTGCCCCGCGGTGACGGTGGTGTCGGTCCAGGAAGTCTGCGGGCGGCGGAAGAACAGCGAGTCCGCCACGACCGTGGCGATGGGCGTGGCCGCGCCGTTGCGGTAGACCTTGTACGTGAGCGTGCCGTCGTCCAGGTCGAGGCTGGTGCGCCAGCGCACCTGCACCTGACCGGGCTTGAAGCTCACGGCGCTCGCCACGGGGACGCTGGGCGCGCCCGTGTCCCCGGTGGAGGCGAAGCGCGTCAGGCTCTGCTGCGCCGAACCGTTGACGGTGGTGAACTCGCCGCCCACCCAGAGGTACTGGACGCCGCCTTTGGATCCGACGGCCATCACGCGCGGGCCGATGCCTTCGCCGATGCCGTCGTTGGTGTCGGGAGCCCAGCCCAGCTTGCCGGTGGCCGTGGTCGGCTGGGCGAGCAGGTGGTGGCGCTGGCCGTCCGGGAACTCGCCGACGCTGGAGCAGTCGTGGGCGTGCGAGGCGCTGTAGAGCACGTCCTGGTACGGGAGCACGGCCTGGGTCGCGCCGAGGCAGGTGTCCCGCCAGCGCTGGCCGAAGTCGCTCAGGTTGAGCGCGATCCGGCCGTCGAAGACTCCACCGCCCGTTCCCTCGTTGGCGGTGTAGAAGCCGGTGGCGTCGGTGGCGATGTCCTTGACCACCGAGTTGGTCTCGACGAACCCCGGGTAGGCCTTGGTGACGGCGCCGGTCGTCGCGTCGACGACGGCGAGGGCGTGACTGTTCGTACCGCCCACCGTGAAGAAGTCTCCGCCCAGGACCACGTGTTCGCCGTCGGGGGTGAGCTCTACGGCCCGGCCCGGCTCGTCGGCGTTCGCGGTGAAGGGCTTCAGCGTGCCGTCGGCCGCGCCGACGGCGGCGAACCGCTCGCGCGGCTGGCCCGCGACGGTGAGGAAGTCGCCGCCCGCGTACACGGTGTCGCCGGTGACGGCGAGGGCCCGTACGGTGGCCGCGAAGGCGGGCCGGAAGTCGGTCTTCACGGTGCAGGTCGCCACGTCGATGGCGGCGAGGCTGGAGACCGCGGTGCCGTTGACGGCACCGAAGTAGCCACCCGCGTACAGGGTCGCCTTGTCCGGCGAGAGGACGAGCGCGCGGACGGTGGCGGTGCCGGAGCCCACGGTGAAGGACAGTTTGCAGGAGGTCGGGGCCCCCGTCGCGGCGTCGAGCGTCGCGAAGTTCACCGCCTCCTGCTCGGTTCCGGCGGCGCCGTCCGGCGGACGCACCGCGGAGAAGGTTCCGCCGACGAAGACCCGGTCGCCCGCCTCGGCCAGGGCCCAGACGACACCGTTGGCCTGCCAGGTGGGCAGCTCGTCGGCGGTGAAGGCCACCGGCGGGGTGATGGCCGCGGCCTCTTCGACGAGGCCGAGGCCCATGGCCGTGCAGGTGCCGGCCAGTGCCAGCGCGAGAGCGGCGGCCAGCCCTCTTGATCTACGCATGAACCCCCCAGTTCGGTGTGCGCGGCGCCGCGCCGTGCTGCGCGACGCCGTGCGCGTCATTCGGAATACGGCACATGGAATGGCCGGAAACCATCGTACGGACGTCCACGTCCGTGACCACGGGCACCCTAGGGGGAATCCCGGTGCCGTTCACCGCACTTGACCCATCGGATGCCGAATCGCACCGTCCGCCCCCCACCTCCGGCCCGAACCCGGCCCCGAACCCGGACCCGCACCCGCACGTCCGCCCACTGGGACGCGCGGGCGCGTTCTCGCGATTGCCGCCCCGGCCGGGCCCGCACCCCTCTACGGTGCCCTGGGGGGATGGCACAGGCACGGGCAGGAGCGCACGCCCGGGTACGTACGCGGGCGCGGACGCGGGACCGGAGGGGCGGAGCGGGATGAGCAACGAAGAAGACACGCGACTGGCGAGGATGACCCCCGAGATCTCCCGCCGCACCCTGACCCTGCTCCGCGGCCTGGCCGGGCTGGAACCACCGGAGCAGGTGCCCGAAAAGGCGATGGACGCCGCCGACGAGATCCTGGCCGAGTACGGCACCGACGGGCTCCGGGTGCTGGTGATGACCCTGGCGGCCTGGGCGACGGCGCAGATCGAGAACGTCTCCGAGCTGAGCGGGCGCAGCCACGAGGCCGTCCTCGACGCCATGGAGCTGGCCTGCCTGGAGGCCGGTGCCGAGGAGTAGACGGGGGTGGCCGGGGACCGTAGCGGGGCCGGACTTCCGGCGTCCGGGGTTTGCGCCGCCGAAAATCGGACAATTCTCCGGAGGCGGACACCCCGGATTCGGTCCGGCGTCAGCGACACTGGGGGGAGCGGGGGGTCCCGATCGGAGGCCGTCGTGAGCACACCTTCCCCCATCCGGATCGCTGCCGTCCTGTCGACCGAGCACCGCGGACGGCTGATGTCGCACGCCCGCGAGGTCAATTTCAGCGAGGGCGCGCGGATCTTCGACGAGGGCACCCGGGCCGAGTCCTTCTGGATCGTGCGCTCCGGCACGGTGACCCTGGAGATCCCGGTACCGGGCCGCCGGCCCACCCCCATCGAGAGCCTGGGCCCGGGTGAACTGGTCGGCTGGTCGTGGCTGTTCCCTCCGTACATGTGGCAGTTGAGCGCCGAGGCCATGACGCCGGTCCGCGCGTACGAGTTCGACGCCACGGCCGTACGCATGCTCATGGACGCCGATCCGGCCTTCGGGTCCGCCCTCGGCCACTGGGTCGGGCGGGTCCTCGCGATGCGGCTGCAACAGACCCGGACCCGCCTCCTCGACACGTACGCCCCCCGCCTCGCCGCGAGCTGATCCGGGCGGGTTCGGGCCGATTCCGCCGACCGCTCCCCCACAGGTCAGCGCCCCCCGGGCGCTGCGGTCTGCGGTCATGCGTGCGCGCTGCGTGACGAGAAGTAGAGGTGCGAACGGGCGTTCCGGTTCCGCATGGGCAAGACTCGCGTCCGTTATCCGACACAACGACGCGAGGAGTGTTCGACATGCGATCCGTCACCAGGACCCTGGGACTGTCGTCCGCCGCCATGGGGCTCACGGCCCTCACCGCCCTGTCCGGCTCGGGCGTCGCCGGAGCCGCGCCCGCCGGCGCCGAAGGCCTCTACGCCCCGTCCGCGCTCGTGCTGAGCGTCACCGACGGCGACGACGCGGCGAGCGGTACGGTGCTGCGCGCGGTCACGCTGGTCTGCGCACCGCGGCCCGGCGGAACCCACCCGGACCCGGACGCGGCGTGCGCCGAGTTACAGGCCTACGCCCCCGAGCTGGACGCGCTCGCCGAGCCGCGCCCCGACGCGGCCTGTACCCGGGAGTGGAGCCCGGTGACCGTCACCGCCGAAGGCGTGTGGCAGGGCCGCCGGATGAGCTACTCCTACACCTACGCGAACCCGTGCGCCCTGTGGAACAGCACCGGCACGGTCTTCGGCATCTGAGCCGGGGCGCGGACCCGGGACCCGAGTCCGCGGATCAGCCCAGCTCCAGACTCGTGACCCCGTACATGCCGGTCAGGTCGAGGTCCGGCTCCTGGCCGGTGTACATCCGGGCCGTCTCGAACGTGGGGGTCAGGCCCAGTCCGCCCAGCAGGGCGGCGGCTCGCGGATGGGCGTCCGGTACGTCCACGGCGACCTTGCCGTCGGGGGTCCGCTCCGCGAGCCGGAACAGCAGGGCGGCGGCGACGGCGGGGTCGGCGGCGTAGAGCGGCCCGATCCGCGAGGCGCCGCTGCCCGGCCGGACGACGCCGAGCCCCTCGACCCGGCCGTCGCGGACCGCGGCGAGGGCGGTACGGCCGGGCAGGCCGACCCAGGCCGCGAGGAAGGCGTCGCGCGGTGCGGGGAAGAACCGCCGGTCGTACGCCGCGAGTTGCCCGAAGGGCAGAGTGGCCGCGTCCACGATCCGCACCCCGGCCGCCGGCTCCGGCGCAAGCTCGCCGGCCGCCCGCGGCACCCCTTCGTGGCGGACGTTGTTCCAGGCCGAGCGGAAGCCGGACTTGCGGTAGTTGTGCTGCTGTTCGACCACCCCGTCCAGCCCGACGAGCCGCCCGTGGAGCCGTTCCATGCCGGCCTTCCACACCTGGATCCCGTAGCCCTGGCCCCGGACGTCGGGGCGGGCGATGTAGAGGCCGATGAAACCGAACCCGTCGCCGTACCGCACGGCCGAGATACAGGCGACGGGCTCCCCGCGGAGCCGCCCGACGAGGAATCCGCCGGGATCGGCGACGGCGAACGCGAACCGGTCGGAGTCCCCGGGATTCCAGCCCTCCGCGTCGGCCCAGTCCCGGAGCAGCGCCATGTCGGCTGCGCTCGCACCGTTGATCTCGAATCCAGTCAGTCCCGTCATGCCCGCTGTTGTACCAGATCCGCCCTCGCGGCCCGTGCGCCTTCGCGCGAGGCCCGCGAGGGTGCGCGGGCCGCCCCGATCGGAGACCGGCGCGGGCTCAACCGCCCGCCAGGAGACGGACGAACGCCTCGCGATCGGCCTCCCGGTGCAGATCGCTCACCTGCCCGTCGCCCACCTCCACGACCCGCCAGGCCCCGTCCGCGCGCAGCGCGAGGTCCGTGGTGACGAAGGCGCAGCCGAGCTCCGCGACGGCGGCCCGCACCGGTCCGAGGTCCGGCGCGGCGGCCTCGGCGTACGGGCTGTCCGGGTGGGCGGTGACCAGCCGGGGCTCGCCGTCGCGCCACCAGACCCGTACCTCGGTGGCCACGCCCTCGGCCGCCGTGAACGGTTCGAAGGCGCGCAGCACCACCCCGCCGGCCAGGTCCTCGCCCTGGAGTTCCACGAAGCGGTTCACCACACGGTGGACGGCGGCCAGGTCCGCGAGGTCGGGGAGGTGGCAGGCCTCGGCCCACTGGTGCTTACGGGATTTGACGTAGTCCTTGACGATGCCGGCGCGGGACGGGAGGGCCGCGGCGGCGTCCGCGAGCCGGGCCGCCTCCGGGGTCTGCCCCGGGGGTGTCGCCAGCCACCGGCTGGGCGGCGTCAGACCGGCGAACGCCTCGTACCAGCCGGGGAGTTCATGGGCGCGCCGGTAGGCGTCCGCAGCCACGCGCAGTGCGCATCCGCGCTCGCGCAGGGCCGCGTCGAGGTCGGCGTACCGGGCCGCCGGGATCATCCAGCCCCGGTACCACAGGGCCCCCGACCCGGCCGGCACCCGGGCCACGGCCCGGTCGGCGTCCCCGGCGAGCAGCGCGTCGTGGTCGATGAGCCCGAGGGTGCCTCCGGCGGCGAGCACCGCGCGCGCCTCCTCGGCGAAGTGGGCGTCGGCCCGGCGCGCGTTCAGCGGATCGGAGCAGTACAGGACGGTGGTCGGCATGCCGCCACCCTACGGATGTCCGCGCGGAGCCGGGCCCCGGATGCACCGGCCGCCCCCGGAACGGGGCGAGCACCGCTGGACGCCAGATCCGCGGGCCGGCCGAAACCCCGTGGAGAACGGCGTCCGGGCTGCCTAGAGTCGGCGCATGGGAAAGCCGCTCGTCGCAGTGTTCAGTGGGGCCGGGATGTCCACCGATTCGGGGATTCCCGACTACCGGGGCCCGCAGGGGTTGTGGCGCCGGGAGGCCGACGCCGAGAAGCTCGTCACCTACACGTACTACATGGCCGATCCGGAGATCCGGCGCCGGTCCTGGCTGATGCGCGCCGAGATCGGAGCCCTCGGGGCGCGGCCGAACGCCGCCCACCTCGCCGTCACGGAGCTGGAGCGCTCCGGGATCCCGCTGCGGGTGATCACCCAGAACGTGGACGGTCTGCACCAGCTCGCCGGAACCTCCGCGCGCAAGGTGTTCGAACTGCACGGCACGGCGCGGGCCGTGGTCTGCACGGCCTGTCATGCCCGTTCCGGTATGGACGAGGCGCTGGCCCGGGTCGCCGCCGGGGAACCGGACCCGGCCTGCCTCGCGTGCGGCGGGATCCTGAAGGCGGCGACCGTGATGTTCGGGGAGCGGCTGGATCCCGAGGTGCTCGCCCGGGCCGTCGCCGTCGCCAAGGGGTGCCAGGTCTTCGTGGCCGTGGGCTCGACGCTCCAGGTGCAGCCCGCGGCCTCGCTGGCCGGGATGGCCGCGGAGGCCGGGGCCCGCCTGATCATCGTGAACGCGCAGGAGACTCCGTACGACTCCCTCGCCGACGAGGTGATCCGCGAGCCCATCGGGACGGCGCTGCCCGCCCTGCTGGCGCGGATCGCCGCGGAGGGCGCGCTCCTCGGGTAGCCGGCCTGGGCCCGCGCTCGGGCCCCGACGGCCCTCGCGGGCTCCTGCCGGCCCGGCCTCGGCCTGCCTCAGCCCGCGTCGGCCGCCCGCCGCATCTCCGCCACGTCGAGCTTCTTCATCTTCATCATCGCGGCCGTCGCCCGCGCGGCCCGCCCCGGGTCGGGGTCGGAGATCAACTCGATGGCCCCGGCCGGGATGACCTGCCAGGACAGCCCGAACTTGTCCTTGACCCAGCCGCAGGCGGATTCCTCGCCGCCGTCGCCGGTCAGGGCCTCGTAGTAGTAGTCCGCCTCCGCGTCGTCGGCGCAGTGGATCTGGAAGGAGACGGCCTCGGTGAAGGGGAACTGCGGGCCGCCGTTGAGGCCGACGAACCTCTGGCCGTTGATCTCGAACTCGACGACCATGACCTCGCCCGCGACGCCGGGGCCCCCCTCGGGGTAGAGGCCGACCCGGCCGCGCCGGCCGTCCTTGAAGACCGACAGGTAGTAGTCGGCGGCGGCCTCGGCCTCGCCGTCGAACCACAGACAGGTCGTGAAGGGGTTGCTCGCCATGACTGCCTCCGAGTGTGCGGGGTGGATGGGGGGTGGGGGTGGGGGAAATCCCGTCCCGCTCATACAGACCGGTCCCGGCCCCGAAACTCATCGGTGGGGCCGGGACCGGTCCGCATCCCGTCCGGAATGCACTCCTGCGGGCTACAGGCCGAGCATGCGGTCGACGATCCGCCGAGCCGCCCGACCGTCGTCCAGGTCGCAGAACTCGGCCCGGAACGCCGCCCGCGCCTGCGCGTACCGCGCGCCCACCGCGTCCGCGTTCCGCACGGCCTCGATCAGGCTCGCGGAATCCCTGAGCAGCGGGCCAGGGGCCTTCTCCTCCAGGTCGAAGGTGAAGCCGCGGAGCGTGTCCCGGTAGTGCTCCAGGTCGTGGGCGAAGAGCAGGATCGGGCGGTCGGTGTGCACGAAGTCGAAGATCACGGAGGAGTAGTCCGAGATCAGGACGTCGGCGACGAGCAGCAGGTCGGTGGGGTCGGGCCAGCGCGACACGTCGACGACGAACCCGTCGCGGACGCCGTCGCGGACCTGCTCGGTGACCTTGTGGTGGCCGCGGATCAGCAGGACGTGGTCCGCTCCGAGCTCACGGCGGGCCGCGTCCAGGTCGATCTTCACATCGAGCTTGTAGCCGGAGGTGACCGACCAGCCCCGGCGGTTCTCCCGCCACGTGGGCATGTACAGGACGATCTTCTTGCCCTCCGGCAGGTCCAGCCGCCGGCGGACCTCCGCGATCCGCTCCGCGTCGGGCCTCACCAGGGCGTCCGTGCGCGGGCTGCCGGACTCGATGACCTCGCCGTCGTAGCCGAGGGCCCGCTTCAGGACGGGCGTGGCGTACGAGCCCGGGGAGGCGAGCAGCGACCACTGGGCGCTGTCGTGCTCCAGCGCGTCCAGCGCCTCGGGGCTCGTGTAGTAGTCGTGCATGAAGTCGTGGCCGATCTGCTTCAGCGGCGTACCGTGCCACGTCTGCACGACGATCTGGCCGGGGCGGCGGCGGAAGGCGCGCGGCACGCTGTCGTTGACCACGAAGTACCGGGCCCGGGCGAGCACGTCCCAGTATTCGCGGCTGTCGTACGGGACCGCACGGGCGGTCCGGGGGACCTCGGCTCGTCCGTCGCGGACCAGCCAGACGTGTTCCAACTCCTGCTCGCGTCGCAGGAGTTCCTCGTGGACGGCGCGGGGCGAGTCGCCGGCGCCGTGACCCTGGAAGGCGTCGTAGACCACGATGTCCTTGAGCGGGAGTGCGCTCTGCGCCGGGTACGTCACGTCGCGCGCGATCCGCTGCGCGTAGGGCGAGCGGTCCTGTGGGCTGATCATCGGGTCGGCGACCAGGACGACGCGGTCGTAGAAGCGGCGTTCCACGCGCATCCGGCGGCCCCGGGCCGTGACGGCGTGGGGCCCCGCGTGCAGCGCGGTCGGAGCGAACTGCAGCGGGGCGCCCCGGTCCGCGCCGACCAGGCCCGCGGTGACCCCGCCCTGGGAGACCGGACGCAGGGTGGGCCACCAGCGGCCCTTCGGCAGCGGGATGCGGCCGGCCCGGCTCTCGGGGAGCACCGGCTCGAAGGAGGCTTCGAAGGTGTCGCCGTGCCGGGTGACGGGGTAGCTGAACTCCTGGCCGGACGAGTCGTGCAGGACCAGCTCGTACGGCTCGTCCAGCGGCGCGGCGAACCGGCCCCGGAGCGTCAGGGCCCCGTCCTCGGCGTCGACGGTGTCGACCAGCGGCGGGGAGAACTGGACCGAGAGGGTGAGGTGTCCGGTGTCGCCGCGCTTGACGAAGAGGGACCGGCCGGGCTCCTTGCCGGGCAGCGCGACGACCAGTCCGGCGAACCCGGCGCGGTCGTCGTGTGCCAGCCGGTGCTCGGAGCCGTCGGCGCAGGTCACCGAGAGATTCCACGGCTTCGGGGTCCACTCGCCGGGTGCGCCCGGGATCTCCGGGACGGCGGCCGGACCGGCCAGTGGCAGGCGGACGGTAAAGGGGATCCGGCCACCCGTGACGGCGGGCGCGGTCTCCAGCGGGAAGCCGAGCACGGTTCCGGTGGAGCCGTGCTCCGCACGCAGGGTGGCGCCGGCACCGATCTCGGCGGCGAGCTCGCCCGAGATCTCGACGGCTTCGTCGCCGGCCGGCCGCACGTCCAGGGCGCGGGCGCGGACGATCTCGACCCGGACGCTGAAGGAACCGCTGGTGGTCGGGACGATCCGCACGTCCGGGGCGACCCAGTGCGCGGGCGGGTGGTGTCCGCTGTCGTGCTCGCCGCCCCCCAGCCGGGCGCGGTGCAGACCTCCGGCGCCGGTGACGATGACGGAGGTGCGCCACACGCCCTCGTTCCACTGGCCGCCCTTCCGGAAGGCGGTGGGGTCGATGACGGCGGTGAATCCGGCCCAGTCGGCGTGGCGCAGGGCGAGGTGCGCGGAGTTCACCGTGGCCGTCGGGGAGGCGACCGTACGGGTGGTGACGACGGCCCGGCGGCCCGTGCCCTTCTCGCGGAGGACCAGCAGCTTGCGCGAGCCGAGGCGGCTCTCGGCGCCCAGGTGTCCGGGCACGGCGTAGCCGCGCAGCAGCAGTTTGCCATCGGCCCAGCGGGCCTCCTCCACGCGGCTGACGACGCGGCGTTCGGG
Organism: Streptomyces sp. NPDC006450; assembly: GCF_040612195.1. NCBI lineage: Bacteria > Bacillati > Actinomycetota > Actinomycetes > Kitasatosporales > Streptomycetaceae > Streptomyces > Streptomyces sp. NPDC006450. The sequence continues at coordinate 10,744 of NZ_JBEXPT010000007.1, forward strand.
CGTGCCGAGGGTGAGGAGCTTCGCGGGGACCGGTGCCGTGAGGAAAGGGTAGTCGGCCTGCGGGCGGGCCAGTCCCCTGACCGGGACGCTGTGGGCGAAGTCGCGCTGGTGGTTCAGGAGGGCGACGAACTCCTCGATCCGGCCCTCCCGGGCGAGGTAGGCCTTGAGCCGGTCCGCGACCGAGAGGTCGCGCCACGGCCCGGTGCCCATCTCCCGGACGAGGCCGCCGGCCTCCCGTGCGAAGGCGGCACGAAAATCCGCGCCCGACTCGGCAACGTGTTTGTAGATGAGCGGGAGTTCCTCGATCAGCACGTTGCGGTCGTATTCGCGCAGGTAGCGGGCGTAGGCGGCGCCCTCCTTGCCCCGGAGCGCCTCGCGGACCAGGCGGACGGAGGCGACCCGGTCGATGACCGACACCGGGTCGGTGGAGCGCTGGGTGATGGAGCGCTCGCCGGTCTCGCGGACGCGCCAGTGGTAGACGCACGCGGAGAGGACGTCGACGCTCTTGGCGAAGTAGTGCGCCGGAATGGAGACGGGGGCGTCCTCGTAGAGCATGCCTTCCGGGTACTGGAAGGCATGCGCGTCCCAGAAGCTGCGCCGGTAGACCTTGTTCCATGCGGTGCGGTCGGTGACCAGCGCCGGGAACTTCGAGATGTGGGTCTTCAGCCGGGTCGCGCGGAAGGCGGCACGGTGTCCCCAGGACTGCTGCATGCCGACGGAGCGGAAGCGCTTGACGTTGCCGGCCGCGAAGTCGGAGCCGGTCTCGTCGAGGGCGTCGACCATGCGCTGGTAGGCGTCCGGCGGCAGGGTGTCGTCACTGTCGACGAAGGCCAGGTACTCGGTGCCCGGGCTGGAATGGCGGGCGCCCGCATTGCGCGCCGCACCGAGTCCCGCGTTCTTCTGGAGAACCAGCCGGAAGCGGTCGTCACGGTCGGCGAATGCCTGGGCGAGTGCCGCGCTGCCGTCGGTGGATCCGTCGTCGACGAGCACGGCCTCGAAGTCGCCGAATGTCTGTGCCGCGATGGATTCCAGGCATTCGTCGAGATAGAGCTCGACGTTGTACACCGGGACGACGATACTCAGGCGCGGAGGCATGGGGGCGAGTTCTCCAGCTTTATGGCATTAGCGATGATCGGCCGATTGCAGCATCGTACGGTGTAACGAGATGACAAAAATGGGTCGTCTCGGGACATACGTGGGAAGCCGCGGGGCGGGCGGCCATGAGTTCAACCGCCCGCCACCTCGCCGTCACCGGATCACACTTCGAGCTCCGCCTCGATCTTCTTCAACTGATGACGGGCCATCGCGAGGTTGGCCCGCGTCTTGTCGAGCGCGAGGTAGAGGAAGAGCCCCGCGGAGCCCCGGCCCTTGAGGAGCCTGATCAGGTGGTACTGGCCTCCGAGGCTGATGAGGATGTCCTCGATCTCGTCCTTCAGACCGAGCATTTCCATGGTGCGGAGTTTGGCCCGCACCACGTCGGTATTTCCAGCGGCGGCGACCGTGAGGTCGAGATCCTTTCCCCCGCCGATGGTGCCGAGGGCCATACCGCTGCTGCAATCGACCAGGGCGACGCCGAGCACGCCGTCGATACTGGTGGTGGCTTCCTTGAGCGATGTCTCCACATTGGCCATGACGTTTTCCTCTTTCTTTTCGGTTTCCCGGGCGCGCACTTTCGGTCAGTGCGGTTCGGTCGTGACGTTTCGGTCGTGACGTTTCGGTCGTGACGTTTCGGTCCCTACGGTGCGGTCCGTACGGATCTACGTGGTCGGGGGGATCAGGAGCCCGGGCCGACGCCCGGCGCCGCGCCCGGCGCCGGGCCTCGGCGGCCGAGGCTGTGGTCGATCAGCTCCGCTATGCGCAGGCTGGACCGGCGGGCCTCCAGGTGGAGCCGGCCGACGTTGACGCGCGGCTCCGCGATCAGCGTCAGTACGGCCGCGTCGCCCGCCGCGTAGGTGGCGACGTAGCCGTCCTCTCCCCGCACGAGCAGCTCGCGGAACCCGCCCTGCCCGGTGCAGTCACTGAGCCGCTGGGCCACCCCGAGGGCTGCGGCGGTCAGGGCGGCCACGGATTCCGCCTCGGTGGCGGCACTGTCGTGGGCCAGGACCAGGCCGTCGACGCTCGCGGCGAGGGCCCCGCCCAGCTGCGGGACACGGGCCCGCAGCCGTCTGAGCTCCGCGAGTATCTCGGCCTCGGCTTCGGCGGGCACGGTACTCATGTCGGACCTTCTCCTTTCGGACTGCCGCCGCTCGGAACGGTCGCCGCGCTGGGCGGCTCGCAGCGGGAGCCTCACAGGCTTGCCTCCAGTGCGTCGCGTAACCGGCGCAGCAACGCCACGTCCGGGGACTGCGCCTGCGTCATCCAGTCGGGCAGCGGCGTCTCCGCGGCGGCGGCGGGTGCCGGCGCGTGCGGGGTCTCGACCAGCCCGGCCGCCGCGAGGCGTCGTACGTCGAGCAGGGTGTGGAAGGCCGGCCGGCCCAGCACCCAGGCGAGGTCCGCCGGTGTCCGTACCCCGTCGGCCCGGTCGAGCAGGATCCGCTGGCGTGCGGTGACGGTCTGGCCGGGGGCGGCGGGGCGGGGCACCACCGGGGAGGTGTCCAGCAGCGGGTAGGGCCAGACCGCGTCCAGCAGCTCCCGGCGGCGGCAGGTCTCCCGCTCGACGGCGGCGGCCGGAACGGAGCGGACGGAGCCGATCCAGTGGGTGGCCCCGCGCCGGAAGCGGGACGGGCCGCTGCCCGGGGAGAGCGCGAAGAAGGCGGCGTCGAAGATCGCGGCGAGGTGGCATATCTCCAGTTCGCCGCCTGCGAGCCCGCCGCTGTCGACGAGGAAACGGGCGACTTGGCGGCGGGCGCCGGCCTGGTTCACCGCGTCGGTCCAGCGCTCGGGGGTGAGGCCCCCGCCGGTGGTGAGCAGGACGTCGAGTCCGGGGGTGGCCGGGCTCTCCGCGTGCACCACCCGGCCGTCCTCCAGGAAGAGGGTGCCGCGCTCGCGGAACAGGGCGCCGGTCGCCCGCTCGGCGGCTAGCCGGGTGAGCAGCGGGGAGACGGCGGCAACAGTGGCGGCGGTCACTTCAGCACCAGCTCCTCGGCCAGGGCCCGGAGTCTGTGCCGGGCGAGCGCGAGGTTGCCGTCGGTCCGGTCGAGCCACAGGTGCAGGAACACGCTGCTGTCGAAGCTGGTCTCGACGAAGCGGAGCACGTGGTACCCGGTCCGGGTGGTGACGATCAGGTCCTCCACCGGCGGCCCGGCGGCATCCTTCGCCCCGGTACCGACCGGGGCGAAGGACTCGTACTCGGCGGCCGCCCGGGCCAGCTCGGCGGTTTCGGCCGCGGTGGTCTCGTGGTCCCCCACCGGTGATTCCCCAGCGGTGCCGAGGGCCAGTCCGCTGCTCCAGTCGACCAGCGCGGCCCCCCTGGCACCAGGCAGGGCCATGGCTTCGAGCAGGCATTCGTCGATCCCGGGCACGCGGGCTCCCCTCCCGGCCGGACCGTGCGTGGTGCACGGTCGTACGGCGCGACAGGAGGGAACTTACTCAACTTCCACACTGCGGAAGGGCGTTCTGGCATTTTCCGCTGGAACATGCGCGATGGCACGTGACAGCTTGGCCGGAACCCCACCTCTTTTGATCATTACTTACGATCCCGCGCCCCAAACACCCCATCCGACACGCCTCTACGAAGCGAGCGGCAGATCGTCCGAGAGCCGGAAGGACCCGCCCTCGCGCTGTACGTAGCCCTCGTGGCTGAGGGTGCGCAGCAGGTGGTAGACAGTGGGCAACGGGATTCCGGTGAGCCGGGACAGGCGCTTGGCGGTCGCCCCGCCCTCCGCGTACATCGCTTCCACGAGCCGCAACGCCCGCTGCACGGAACCGATGAGGGTGGGTGCGGTCGTGGTGGCGTTGCCGCTGTCCGTGCTCTCCGCGCTGTCCTTCGGGCTGTGATCGGTGCCCATGAGTGGTCCCCCTGCTTCGGTACGAGGCCTGGCCAACCCATCAAAGTCGCTCACCGGCCTCAAAACCAGCGGACGCGCGTAAACCTGAGCATAAGATCAACTCATGCGGGACCCCGGAAACCGGCGCTCCCCCTCGATGCCGAACGAGCCCGCGGGCCGTCAGATGCGGGCCGGTGTCCAGCCTTCGATGTGCCAGGGCGCGCCGACGGTCAGCGCGTGCGGGGCGCCTGAGACGGTGAGGCAGGCCTCGCGCGGGGTGCCCTGTTCGAAGGTGAGGCGCAGGGAGCCGTTGCCGGCGACCTCGGCCGTGTCGATGCGGCACAGGGCCAGTTCGCCGAGGAGCGCCAGCGGATGGCCGGGGAGCGTGCTGCCCGGGCTGGCGGAGACCCGGACGTCCCCGTCGGCGGCGATGCCGACCCGGACCGAGCCGAAGAGCGGCTGCTCCAGCCGCCAGGGGGCGTCGATGACGATGCGGGCTTCCGCGTCGGTCAGCTCGTCGTGGACGGTGAGGAAGGGCGAGGCACGGCGGCGTTCGCCCGTCTCCAGGACGAGGGTGCCCTCGACGTCCACGGGCAGGAGGATGGCCCCGCTCCCGACGGGGAACGGGTCGCTGTCCACCCGCAGGCACACCGGGTCCAGGCAGTCGGGCACCGGATCCACCACGGGACCCGGTATCGGGGGCCGGTCGGTCACCTCGGCCCACAGCGCGGGGACGGCGTGGCGCAGCACCACGTCCGTGACCTCGTCCGCGACGCGGGCGGCGGAGCGCTCGTCGGTGATGCTCCACCAGTGGTCGTGCGGATGGCCGAGGAGGCGCCCGATCCTGGCGTGCCAGCCGACGGGGCCGATGCGGTTGGCGCTGAGCCGGGTCCCGAGGACCGGCCGCAGCCGCCGCAGGGCCTCGTGTTCCCCGTGGGGAACCGCGCGCAGGTTCACGGTGAACCTGCACTCGGCGGCCCCGGACGAAGCGTTCCGCTGGAAGCCGAGCAACGCGTGGTCGGGTTCGGCGTCCCGGAGCCGGTACTCCAGCCCCGTTCCGGTGAAACCCGCGTCGCGCAGCGCCGGGGCGATCCGCTCGCGCAGCGTCTGGTGGAACAAGTCGGTCGCGTTCACCCCCGTAGTGTCACAAGCCGCACCCTCCCCGGCCAAAACCGCCCATCCCCGGGCGGCCGCGGAAGCCGGTCCGGGCACCTCTATCCTGCGCGGACCGCGGATCACTGCAGGTCCGCGGCGGGGAGGGGATCAGCGGACGTGGAAGCCGTCGAAGAAGTGGCCGCACCGCAGGTGCGGCAGTGTCCGGAGTGCGGGACCGAGGTCACCGTGCACGTGCGGTACGTGAGCTGGTGCGCGGCCTGCGACTGGAACGTGGACCCGGGCGCCCCGGATCCGGACCGGGGGCGCCTCGCGCAGGTCCGGCGGCGCCTGGCCCGGCGTTACGGGGAGCAGCTGGCGGAGGAGGTCGCACGGGGCGGGAGCGCGGCCGGCCGGGTCGGGGCGGACCGCTCTACGGTCCTGGCCTTCGGCCTCGCCCTGCTGGTGCACGGGGTCACCGCGGGCCTGTTCCTGGCCGCGGCCGTGCTGATCATCGGCGGGTGGCACACCGGCATCCAGCCGGTGCTCGGCGGCCTGCTCCTCGTGGCCGTGGCGGTGCTGCTGCCCCGGCCGGGCCGGCTCCCGCAGGGGGCGCCGCTGCTGTACCGGGCGGACGCGCCCGGACTCTTCGGGCTGGTCGACGAGGTGGGGGCGGCCGTCGGGACGGCGGGGGTGCACGCGGTGGTGGTGGACGCCTCCGCGAACGCCGGGGTCCGCACCTACGGTTTCCGCGGCCGGCGCGTGATGTTCCTGGGCCTCGGGCTGTGGGAGATCCTCACGCCGCAGGAGCGCGTGGCGCTGCTGGGACACGAACTCGGGCACTTCGCGAACGGCGACGTCCGCTCCTCGTTCGTGACGCACGGGGCCCTGCGGACCCTGGGCGCATGGCATTCGTTCCTGGTCCCGGCATCCCGCGGGAACCTCATGGACTGGCTCCTGAACACCCTGCTGTTCCTGCCCCGCTGGGCGGTCTACGGGCTGATCCACGTGCTCGACGGCCTGACCATGCGGGCTTCGCAGCGTGCGGAGTACCTGGCCGACGCGGGTGCGGCCCGGGCCGGTTCCGCCGGGGCGGCCGTCGCGCTGCTCGACCGGCTGCTGATCAGCGAAGGCGTCGAGGCACACCTGCGGCGCGAGTCGGTGACGGCGGCCCGGGCGGGCGGTGGATCCGGGGGCCGCGAGGCGCGCGAAGCCGCCGAACGGGAGCTGTGGGAAAGGCTGGCCGCGCGGATCGGCTCCGTCCCCGAGAGCGAGTACGAGCGGCTGCGCCGGGTCTCGGCCCGGCGCGGGCACAGCGTCGACGACACCCACCCGCCGACCCACCTGCGCCGCCGCTGCCTGGCCTCGGCCGACCCGCGGCCCGCCCGGGTCGTCTGCGACGGCCCGCGGGCGCGGTCGATCGCGGCCGAGCTGGCTCCGGCCCGCGCCGCGCTGGCCCGCCAGGTGATCCGGGACCACGCCGGCTGAGCCGGGGCGCCGCTACTGCGTGCAGGTCACGAAGGCCGGGAGCGGGGTCTCCTCGACGAGGCGGCGGGGCAGGGAGAGCGCGAAGCGGTGTTCCAGTACGGCGAGGGTGAGGCGGTCGCGTTCCTCGTACGGTTCGTCCTCGGGGCGGGCGTAGCAGCCGTCCGGGGTGAGGATCTTGGCCTCGACCAGCTCCGGCAGGAGGAAGTCGGGCCGGTGGCCGCCGCGCCAGTGCTCCTCGCCGATGCCGAAGCAGCAGACCAGCTCGCCGTCCCGGGCGTACGCGAACTGCTTGGGCGGGTGATCGGGCTGCGGGTCGAGGTGCACGGCCTCGACACCGCAGCGGGAGACCTCCGCGAGGCGCTGCGCCCCGGCGGGCACTCCGTGTTCCACGGCGAAGGACCAGTCGCCCCAGCTCCCGACCCGGGCCACCCCGTCGCCGTCCACCGTCTCGGTGACCATGCTCCACGCGTCGATGGCCCCGAGCGGCCCGGGGTGCAGGTCCGGCAGGGCGCCGAGCCGGGCGGCCAGTTCCTCGGGGCCGATGCCCCGGGCGAAGGTGAGGCTGACGTACCAGGCGCTCCAGTCCGCCAGCCACTGGATGCCGCCGTCGCAGGCGCGGGTGCCGTCGCCCGTGCCCTGCCCCGTGATGTCCGCCATTGCCACGGTTCCTCCCGCGATCCACGCGATCCACGCGATGCGAGCCGGTCCTTCCCGCGGCGCCGGTCCTGCCGACGCCGCCGGTCCTGCGGAACCAGCCCTACCGGCACGATAGTCAGTCGGCGGGGCGCTCCGGGAGGAGGCGCTCGACCATGGTGTCGATGAGCCCCTCGATCCCTGGTGCGGGCTGGGAGTCCAGCAGTGCGGGCACGGTCAGGTCGTCCACGATCAGCCCGAGCATGGCCAGGTAGATCAGGACCACGCCCTGCCGGTCCCCCGGCAGTCCCGCCTCCAGGTGCCAGGTGATGTTCGCCTCCAGTTCTGCGCCCTGGAAACCCGCCAGTACCTCCTGGAGTTCGGGCCGCCGGGTGGCCTCCAGGCGCAGTTCCAGCATCGCGGTGTGGACGCTGCGCTCGCGGCGCATGCGCTCCAGGAGCCGGCGCAGCAGCACCTTCGTGTCGAAGGGGCCCGTCAGGTCCGCCGGGTCGGGGGTCAGCCGCTCGCGGGTGCGGTGCAGGATCTGCACGAGGAGCTGGGCGCGGTTGGCGAAGTAGTTGGAGGAGGTGCCGGTCGGAACCCCGGCCTCCGCGTCCACGGCGCGCAGGGTCAGCCCCCGCGAGCCCTCGCGGGCGAGGACTTCGATGGCGGCGTCGAGCAGCGCGGCGCGGCGCTCCGGGTTCTGGCGCATGGGTGGGTCCCTGACGGTGTGGACGTGGCTGCCGGTATGACCGCCGCATATGCACTGCACGTGCAGTGCTTCGGACACGCTAGCGGACACCGCCTCGTCGCGGCCCTCCCCAGCACCCCCCGCGACGTGCCACCCTGCCCGTCATGGAGCGGATCATCGGGGAGATACGCGAGGACCTGGACCGCCGGATCGCCGTGGCCGCCGAGCGGCTCGCCGACCGGTCACCGGCCGAGGAACCGGCCTGCGCCGTCTACGTGGCCCTGCTCGGCCGGGCCGCCCTGCGCGAGCGGGTCCACCACCTGCTCCGCCAGGCCGTCGACGGCCTGGTCCGCGAAGCGCGCGGCCTGCCGCCCGACCTCACCGAGGCCCGGGCCGACGGTGAGCTGCGCGCCCGCCAGGGCCTGCCCCTCGACTCCCTGCTGCGCGTGTACCGGCTCGGCGGCCGGCTGCTGTGGCAGCTCCTGACCGAGGCCGTCGCCGCCCGGGACCGGGCGGCGCTCCCCCGGCTGCTGCCCGGGGCGCCGGCCCTGTGGGAGGTGGTCGACCGGATGGCGGACGCGGCGGCCGATTCGTACCGCCGGGCCGATGCCGTACGCGGCGACCGCGAGCGGGAGCTGCGGGGGGCCCTGCTCGACGCCCTCCTCGACGGCGGCGGTCCGGCGGGCCGGCCCGCCGAGTCCGCGCGACGGCTCGGACTGCCGGAGCGCGGGCGGTTCGCCGTGGTGGTCCTCGACGCCGGGGACTGTGCGTGGGAGACCCCGGACGCAGGCGCCCCGCGCGTGCTGTGGCGGATCCGGGCCGACGGGGAGACCGGCCTCGTGGACCTGGGCGGGCTGCCGCTCGCCTCCGTGACCGATCTGCTCGCGCCCCTCGGCTTACGCGCCGGGGTGAGCCCGGTGGTGGAGACGCCGGGCGAGCTGGCCGGGGCCCGCCGGCTCGCGGTCCTCGCGCTGCGCGCGGCGCCGGGAGCCGACGGTCCGCACACCGCCCTGCTGGACGAGCGGCTCCCGGCGGCGCTGGTCGCGGCCGAGCCCGAACTCGCGGGCCGGCTGCGTCAGGTGGTGCTGGGCCCGGTCCTGGCCCTGGCCCCGGAGGACCGCCGGGTGCTGCTGACCACCCTGGGGACCTGGCTGACCTGCCGGGGCTCGACCTCGTACGCCGCCCAGCGGCTGTACTGCCACCGCAACACCGTCTCGAACCGGCTGCGGCGCCTGGAGCAGCTCACCGGCCGCTCGCTGGCCGATCCCGCGCACGTCGTGGAGCTGGCGCTGGCCCACGCGGCGGTCACCCAGCGCCCGGCCGGGTCCCCGCCTGCTCCTCCCGGTCCTCCTTCCCCTGATTCCCCTCCTGCGCGGGCTTCGCGGACTCCAGCAGGAACGGCACGTCGATCACCGCGACCCCGGGCGTGAACAGCAGGCGTGCCTTGAGGCGCAGCGCGTTCTGGTTGTGCAGGGGCTGTTCCCACCAGTGCCCGACCACGTACTCGGGGATCACCACGGAGAGCATGTCCGTGCCCTCGGCGGCCGCCTGTTCCTGTACGTAGGCGAGCACGGGCCCGATCACCTCGCGGTACGGGGAGTGCAGCACCTTGAGCGGGATGCCCGGGTCGTGCTCCGCCCAGGCCTCGCGCAGCCGGTTGGCGTCCTCCTCGTCGGCGGCGACCGACAGGGCCGTCAGGGTGTCGGGGCGCAGACCCATCGCGAAGCCGAGTGCCTTGAGGGTCGGCGCGTGGACGGCGGCGACGAGGACGACGACGTGGTGGCGGGCGGGCTTGCGGGGTCTGACCCCGGGCGCGACGGCGACTTCCCGGGCCACGGTGTCGTAGTGGCGGCGCACGCCCTTCATCCCGAGGAAGAGCAGCGGCATGGCGATGACGACGAGCCAGGCTCCGTGGGTGAACTTGGTGACCAGGACGATGACCAGGACCACGGAGGTCATGACGGCGCCGACCGCGTTGATGACGAGCCGGCGGTGGATGTGGATGCGCTCCTCCTTGCGGGTCGCCGGGGAGGCGAGCTCCTGCTTCCAGTGCTTGACCATGCCGGCCTGGGAGAGGGTGAAGGAGACGAAGACGCCGATGATGTAGAGCTGGATGAGGCGGGTCAGCTGGGCGTCGAAGGCGACGATCAGGGCGATGGCGGCGAGCGCCAGCAGGACGACGCCGTTGGAGTAGACGAGCCGGTCGCCGCGGTTGAAGAGCTGGCGCGGTACGTACCGGTCCTTGGCCAGGATCGAGGCAAGCATCGGGAAGCCGTTGAAGGCGGTGTTCGCGGCGAGGATCAGGACGCCGGCCGTGACGGCCTGGAGCAGGTAGAAGAGCACGTGCCAGTCGCCGAAGGTGGCTCTGCCGATCTGTGCGAGCGCGGTGGACATCGGGGTTCCGGGGGCCAGGCCCAGCTCGGTCGGGTCCGCCGCCACGTGCACCTGGTAGTTCATGGCGAGGAAGGTGATCCCGGCGAACATGGTGACGGCGAGCGCGCCCATCGCGGCGAGGGTGGTCGCCGCGTTCTTGCTCTTCGGCTTCTGGAAGGCGGGGACGCCGTTGCTGATGGCCTCGACGCCCGTGAGCGCGGTACAGCCGGAGGCGAAGGCGCGCAGCGCGAGGAGCACCACCGCGAGGCCGGCGTAGGTGCCCTCCTCGCTGATCGGCAGCGCGGCGGATTCGGCGCGGATCGTGTCGCCGGTCGCGAGCCGGTAGGCGGCCACCGCGAACATCAGGTAGATGACGAGGACGAAGCCGTACGTGGGGACGGCGAAGACCCGGCCCGATTCCCGTACCCCGCGCAGGTTCATGAGGGTCAGCAGCACCACGAAACCGACCGACAGGGGGACTTCGTGGTCGGAGAGGGAGGGGATCGCCGAGGTGATGGCGGAGACGCCGGAGACCACCGAGACGGCGACCGTCATGACGTAGTCGACGAGCAGGGCGCTCGCGGCGGTGAGGGCGGCGGTCGGGCCGAGGTTCTTGGAGCTGACGATGTAGGCGCCGCCACCGCCCGGGTAGGCGTAGCAGGTCTGGCGGTAGGAGGCGACGACGACCACGAGCAGGAACACGATGGCGGCGGCCGCGTACCAGGCGAGGTGGAGCAGCGCGACCCCGCCGAGGGCCAGGATCAGCAGGATCTCCTCGGTGGCGTAGGCCACGGAGGAGAGCGGGTCGCTGCAGAAGATCGGGAGCGCGAGCCGTTTGGGCAGCAGGGTCTCGCCCAGGCGCGCGGTGTCGAGCGGTTCGCCGACCAGCACGCGTTTCGCATTGATACGCCTCATTCAGGAATGATCAGCCACAACCCTACCGATTCATCCCATATCACCCTTGTGTCACGGGGTGAACGCCTACATCTTCGCCGCCGCGCTGCGGATCGCCTCCCGGATGCGGAAGTACGTGCCGCAGCGGCAGATGTTGGCGATCGCGTCGATGTCCTCGTCCGTGGGCGTGCTCGTCCGCTTCAGCAGGGCGACGGCGGCCATGATCTGGCCGGGCTGGCAGAAGCCGCACTGGGCGACGTCCTGTTCGAGCCAGGCCTCCTGCACCGGGTGGAGGTCCTCGCCGTCGGCCAGTCCCTCGATCGTGGTCACCGTCTTCCCCGCGCACGCCGAGACCGGCACCACGCACGGGCGGACGTCCACCCCGTCGAGGTGGCTGGTGCAGGCCTTGCAGACGTCCACTCCGCAGCCGTACTTCGGGCCGCGCACGCCCAGCATGTCGCGGAGCACCCACAGCAGGGGCAGATCGTCGGGCGCGTCCACGGTGACGCTCTGCCCGTTGACGGTGAAGGTGTGCGAGGGCACGGCTCGGCTCCTGGAGGTCGTCTCTTCGGGGGGATGTTGTCGGTCAGGTCCGCGTCGTCCGGTGCGGTGCCGGGCGGCGCGGGCCCGGCACCATCCGCAAGAGACGGTTCAGCGCGGGTAGGGGATGAAGTCGACGTCGAAGTCGAGGGGGAAGCTGCGCGGCTTGGTGCCGGTGGCCCGGGCGTAGGCGTTGGCGATCGCGCCCACGGCGGCGGGCAGGCCCAGCTCGCCGGCCCCGCCCGGCTCGGTTCCGGTCGCCGGGAGCACGAAGACGCGTACGTCCTTCGGGGTGTCGCGCTGCCGCGCCCAGTGGAACTGGCTGTAACTGCCTTCCAGCGGAAGCCCCTTGTCCAGGTGCAGGCCGGCCTTGAGCGTGGTGGAGATCGCGTCGGTCAGACCGCCGATCATCTGGGCCTCCAGACCGCGCGGGTTGACGGGCAGTCCCACGTCGACGGCGATGACCGCCTTCGTGACGCGGATGTGCTCCGGGTCCCTGGTGTCGATCTCGACCAGGCAGGCCGTCCGGGACTTGTACTCCTCGTGGAACGCGATGCCCTGGGCGCAGCCGGCCGGCATGGCCCGGCCCCAGCCGCCTTCGGTGGCGGCCTTGTCGAGTACGGCGCGCTGGGCGGCCGTCTTCAGGAAGGTCCGGCGGAACTGGTACGGGTCCCGGCCCGTCGCGGCGGCCAGCTCGTCCACCACGATCTCCTCGGCCCCGCGGGTGTTCGCCGAGTACACCGATCGCCAGGACCCGGTGGGAACCCCGGTCGGGACCTCGGTCAGCGCCTGCGTGGTGAGCCCGAAGTGGTACGGGGACTTGATCGTGGTGAGGAACAGGGTCTGGGCGAGGGTGGCGTTGCCGATGCCGAGCGGGAGGCTGGCGGCGGTGGCGGTGATGATCTCGCCGAGTCCGTGCCGGAAGTCGGTCTCCGCGGCGGCGACCCGGTGTTCGAAGCTGAGCACCTCGCCCAGCAGGTGCGTCGCACGGATCTTGTGGTGGGTGGCCGGGCGCATCCGGCCGTGCCGGGTGTCGTCCACCCGGGTCCACATCAGCCGGACCGGGCGGCGGCAGGCCTTGGAGATCCGGGCCGCCTCCAGGGCGGCGTCGAAGAACAGCCGCCGCCCGAAGGAGCCTCCGGCCTGCACCACGTGGACGGTGACCTTGTCGAGGGGCAGTCCGAGGTCGGCGGCGATCGTCTCGCGGGCCACGATCGGCGATTTGAGGCCGGACCAGATCTCGGCGCGGTCCTCGCGCACGTCGGCGACGGCCGAGTTGGTCTCCATCGGGGCGTGGCTGACGAAGGCGAAGTCGAACTCGGCGTCCACGTGCGCGGTGAGCAGCGGCGGCACGAGCAGCGGCGGGGTGGCGGCGCGCAGCTTGCTGCGGACCTGAGCGTCCGAGAGCTGGTCGGCCGGGCCCGGGCCCCAGGTGACCTGGAGGGCGGCCTTGGCATCGAGGGCCTGGCCGAAGGTCTCGGCGACGACGGCGACCCCGGTGGCGACGGTGACCACGTGCAGGACGCCGGGCATGGCCCGCACGGCGTCGAGGTTGGCGACGGAGCGGACGCTGCCGCCGAGGGTGGGCGGGCGGCGGACCACGCAGGGCTTGGCCCCGGGCACGTCCAGGTCGAGGGTGTAGCGCTGGGCCCCGGTGACCATCGCGCGGGCGTCGATCCGGCTGGTGGGCTTGCCGACCAGGGCGTGCTTCGCCGCCGGCTTGGGGGTGGCGCCGAGGACGATCAGGGCGGGGTCGGCGGCGGCCGCGGCGAGGGAGCCGTAGGCGGCGGTGCGGCCGTCGGGGGCGCGCACGGCGCCGTTCGCCGTGGTCAGGGTGGATGCCGACAGGCTCCAGCGCACGGCCCCGGCCGCGACCAGCCGGGCCCGGGCGGTCGCGGCGCACTGGCGGACCGGGCCGTAGAGGGAGCGGATGGAGTTGGAGGATCCGGTGAGCTGGTTGAAGAGCAGCTCGGGGCGCGCGTCGTCCAGTTCGACCTGTACGGCGGCCAGCGGGGCGTCGAGTTCCTCGGCGACGAGCATCGCCACGGCGGTGGTGAGCCCCTGGCCGACCTCTTCGCGCGGCAGCCGGAAGCGGATCGTTCCGTCGGCCTCCACGACGAGTGCGAGCAGAGCGGAGGTGGGGGCGCCGGCCAGGATGAACAGGTCGCCGAGGTCCACCAGATCGGCGATGGCGGGCAGCGTCGGGATCACGGCGTGCGCGGACTGCGGGGCGACGAGGTCGGCGCCGGCGCGCGTGACGAGGGCGAGGGTCGGAGCGGCGACCAGATACGTGAGGAAGGACCGTCGGCTCTGCCCGTCGGTCGGCGCATGGCTCTGCCCGGTCATGTCGTTGTCCCCACCCTGCGCGCGGCCCGCTCCAGCGGACCTCCCCGGCTCATTACCGGCACGTAGAGTAGCGATCAGGGGGTGTGGTGGGAAGTCCGGGTCACATCCGGACTCAATGTCCGACGTACCGTCACGGCGCCGCGTCGGCGCGCCGAACGGGCGGCAAACGGGGCACGGGGTCCTTCGTTCGGGCGGTACCGGCGCGGTCGCGTTGATCCGGGTCCGCGTCGTCTTCCGCCGGTACCGCAGGAGCGGTGCCTCGTACACCTCGGCCGTACGATCGATCATCCTCGCCCGGAAGGCCGGTTTCCGGCCGCGGGCGGACGATGGAAAGAGGACGGCAGTGCCACACCCAACAGATGGAGGAGGTGTGCGGCAGTGACGAAGTACATGGACGTCCACCACGGCATGACCGGCATCACCGCGGAGCAGCTGAAGGCCGCCCACAACGCCGACCTGGCCATCGAGAAGGAAGAGCGCGTGCACTTCGAGCGTGCCTGGGCCGACCCCGCGTCCGGCACGGTCTACTGCCTCTCCGAGGCACCCTCGGCGGAGGCGGTCCAGCGCATCCACGAGCGCACGGGACACCCCGCAAGCGAGATCCACCCGGTACCGCTCATCGTCTGACGGCGCGGGAACGGCCAGGGCCGGCGGGGACCGCTCGCCGGCCCGTCGGCATGGGCTGACCGGATTCGTTCGCACACTCCAGGAGGACCGGAAGGCCTCAGACATATGCCCGAAGCAAGTCCGGCACAGATGTTGCCAAACGCCTTACAGGCCGTCGCAGGCTGTGCCACAGTCGTTACCGGCCCTTCCTTCAGAACCGGTCCCTCCTCAGACTTGGCCGTGCCGCGCCTGTATCGGAGTTCAGATGCCGTCCCACTTGTACGCGGACCGCCCCGCGCAACCCCCCGAGCCAGGGTCGGTGGACGCGCTGATCTCGCAGACCCGCCGGCTCCGGGGAGAGGTCGACGCCGTCCGGCGCGACACCGTCGTCGACGACGACGACGCGCAGGGCCGCTGGCAGCGCGCACTGTGCGATCTCGCCGTCCACCACCTCGACGACCTCCGCGCGCACCTCGGCCAGCTCAAGGAGGGGCTGCCGCCCGCCTCACCCGAGTCGGCCGAGCTGCCGCAGGCGGCCCCCGAGACGGGGGCCGAGGCCCAGCAGACCAGGGTCGGCAGTGCCGAGTGGAACCTGCTGACGGACGAGGTCAGTTGGTCCGACGAACTCTTCCAGATCTTCGGCCGCTCGCCCGAGGCCGGTGCGCTGCCCCTCGACGAACTGGGTTCCACCCTGTTCTCCGAGGACCAGCCGCTGCTGACCGCGATGGTGACCGCCTGCCTGGTGGACGGCAAGCCGATAGACGGCGAGTTCCGCATCGTCCGGGCCGACGGCCGGGTCCGGACGCTGCACATGAGGGGCGAGCCGGTCCTCGACTCCGACGGTTGCACGGCCTCCATGTGGGCCGTGCTGCGGGACGTGAGTGAACTGCGCCGGAGCCAGCGGGCGGTGCGCGAGTCCCGGGACTCGCTGCAGCGCCGGCAGGAGATCGCGCAGACCGAGCGCCGGCTGGCGGTCGAGCTGCAGGAAGCCGTGCTCCCCCCGTGGCGCGGCTCCCTGCGGTTCCCGCACGACAACACCAGGGCGCTGGACCTCGCAGCGCACTATCTGCCCTCCGCGACCAGCGCCCTCATCGGTGGAGACTGGTACGACGCACTCGAACTCCCCCGCGGGAACTTGCTGCTGACGGTGGGTGACCTCACCGGGCACGGGGTGACCGCGACCTCCGGCATGGCGATGATGCTCGGCGCCCTGCGCGGGATGGCCATGGCCGGCATCGAGCCGGGCCCGCTGATGGGCTGGCTGAACCAGCTCCTGGAGACCTCCGTCCAGCCCGCCCTGGGATCCGCGGTGTGCTGCCGCTACGATCCCGCGCGCCGGGTGCTGTCCTGGGCCCAGGCCGGCCACCCCGCCCCGCTGCTGTTCCGGCGCGGCCAGGGCCGTTCGCTGCTGCCGCCCGAGGGCGTCCTGCTCGGAGCGACCTCCGGAGCCACGTACGGCCAGGCCGAGGAGCGGCTGGAGGTCGGCGACGTACTCGTCCTGCACACCGACGGACTGACGCCGCGCAGCATCGAGTTCAGCAAGGCCGACGGGACCGAACGGCTGCTGGCCCTGGCACCGCACTTCTCCGCCGCCCGGTCCGCCCAGGACTGCGTGCGCCTGGTGATCGGGGAGTTCGGCGAAGGCGAACGCGAGGACGACGCCTGCGTCCTGGTGGCCCGGATCGGCTCGTAGCGAGCGGCGGGCGGAGCCGACGGGCGATTCGCGGGACTCGGGGCCGCGCCGGAAGGCGCGGCCTTTTCCGTCCTCGGGGACCCGGGCGACCACCGGTCCCGGACCGACCGTGCGGCCTCAGACCGACCGTGCCACGGGGCTGTTCGGGAGGGCCAGCTTGATCTCCTCGCGGAGCTCCTCGATGCCGGCAAATCCGGAGTACTGGCCGGTCAGCCGGTACATCTCGCGCAGCCGGTCCCATGTCCGGTGCGAGGAGGTCTCGTTCATCGAGACCAGGGCCAGGCGGGCGTAGCGGTCGGCCTGCTCCGGGTCGTCGGCGATGAAGCAGGCGGAGGCCATCGAGATGTAGTCGAAGATCTTCGAGCGCTGGTGGCCGTCCGCCCGCAGCCGCAGGGCCTCCTTCGCGTGCTGCTGCGCGATGGTCGCCGCCGAGGGGTCGTGGTCGGCGAGGGTACGGAAGGCCAGCGCCTGCATGCCGTGCAGATCGGCCTCGTCGAAGTGCTGCATCCAGGACGGCGCCGGGACGTCACCCGAGGTGGACACGAACAGGTCCTCGGCCTCGCCCAGGGTGCGGCGCATGGCCTGCCCCTTGCCGAGCGCGGCCTGCGCCCAGGCCTCGATGGTGTGGAGCATGGCGCGGGTCCGGGGCAGGGTCTGCTCGCCGGAGCCGGACTGTGCCAGCTTCATCAGGTCGAGGGCCTCGTTCGGCTTGCCGAGGTGGACCATCTGCCGGGCCGCGCGGGAGAGCGCCTCCCCGGCACGCGGCCGGTCGCCGCCCTCGCGGGCCGCGTGCGCGGCGATGACGAAGTACTTCTGCGCGGTGGGCTCCAGACCCACGTCGTGGGACATCCAGCCCGCCAGGACGGCCAGGTTGGCCGCCACCCCCCAGAGCCTGCGCTGGAGGTGGTCGGGGTGGTGGTACGCGAGCATGCCGCCCACCTCGTTGAGCTGCCCGACCACGGCCTTGCGCTGGAGCCCGCCGCCTCTGGAGGCGTCCCAGGCGCGGAAGACGTCCACCGAACGCTCCAGGGCCTCGATCTCCTGGGAGCCGATGGGCGCGGCCTCGTAGCGGTCGTAGCCCGCGGAGTCGGCCTGGAAGGCGTCGGCGTGACGCTGCGCCTCCTTGCCGCGGGCGGGGTCGGTGTGGAGCCAGTCGTACATGGCGTTGCTGAGGGCTGAGCCGGCGGTGAGCGCGGCACCCGCGCTCATCAGACCGCGACGGTTGAGCATGAGGTCCATTCCCGTGAATTCGGTGAGGACCGCGGCTGTGCGCTCGGGCGCCCAGGGCATTCCGTCGGGGTTCTCCTGCTCCCCGTCCGGTTGCCGTTTGGCGGTGCGCCGTTGTCGTACGAACCCGAGGTCCTCGATGGTCACGACACGACCGAGCCGCTCGGTGAACAGTGCTGCCAGTACCGTGGGCACCGGTTCGCGCGGGGTCTCCCCCATGTCGATCCAGCGCCGCACCCGCGAGGTGTCGGTGGCCAGCTGGTGGTGGCCCATCGAGGCCGCCTGCCGGTTGACCATCCTCGCCAGTTCGCCCTTCGACCAGCCGGCCAGGCCGAACAGGTCGTTCAGACGGGTGTTTGGACCTTTGCTCACGTCAAGCCCCCAGGTTCTCGGCTGAGTTGACAGTAGCCCCCCGTCAGATGCCGAGCGACTATTCGCCAGGGTTCGCCAGGGCACGCAATGTGGTCCGCCACCCACGCCCCGGTGTCAGGTAGGAATGCGCCTCCCCGACCCGGTCACCGGCGGAACTCCCCAGGGTGATGCACGGGATCCGGCGGGGCGGCGTACGAACTCGTCGGCGCACGAAGGGATCCGTAACGCCATGTACGCAGCCACGTCCTCCGTGTCCGCCCCGGTCCGGTCGCACCGCACGCTCCCCGCGGGCGGCGGCCCCTACCTCGAACCCGGCCGCCCCGCGGCCCCGGCGCAGGGCGCCGTACGGGCACGGCGGATGCCGGGAACCGGATCGCAGCCGCTCAGCGGGAGAATCGACCTGTCGGGCCCCCAGGGGGCGCAGTTGCGCACCGCACTCGCCTCCGTGCAGCGCATCTGTCCGGAGTTCGCGCCGGTCCAGGTACTGCGCCGCAGCGGCCGGTCGGTCCTGCTGGTGGGGACCACCGGACGGATGACGGCCGTCGCGAAGGTGTTACTGGATCACTCGCCCGAGTGGCGCGAGCGGTACCGGCACGAAATAGCGACGTACCGGACGTTCGTCCGGCACCGCCCCCAGGTCCGGGTGCCGCGGCTGATCGCCGCCGATCCGGAGAACTGCGTACTGATCGTCGAGCGGATGGCCGGCCGGGTCGCCGCCCTCCAGCGGCATCCGGTGGAGGCCCCGCCGCGGGCCGACCTGCGGGCGGCGCTGGGAGCGGTGCGCCAGGTGAACGGCTGGCGGCCCGCCGACGAGTTGTTCGGGCGGCCGCTGGACTACGACCGGCGGATCGCCCGGGACTACCAGCTCGGCCTGCTGACCGACCGGGACTTCGGCGATCTGCAGAAGCTGCTGCACGGCGTGAAGCTGTCCGGCAACCCCTGGCAGTTCAACCACGGCGACGCGCTGCTGTCGAACCTGCTGCTGTCCCCGACGGGTCCCGTCCTCCTCGACTGGGAGCACGCGGGCTGGTACCGGCCGGGCTACGACCTGGCCACCCTGTGGACCGTGCTGGGCGACGCCCCGGCAGCACGATCCCAGATCAGCCGTCTGGCGCAGGCGGCCGGACCGGCCGCGCGGGACGCGTTCCTCGTCAACCTGATGCTGGTCCTGACCCGGGAGATCAGGATGTCGGAGACGGCCGTGCAGCGCTCGATGCTGGCGACCACCCCTACCCAGGCGCCGCCGGTGGGCTCCCAGTCCTCGGGCGAGGAGCAGCGCCTGCTCCTGCGCCGCCTGCACGACGACGCGGGCATGGCCCGCAGGGCGGTCCGCGCGGCGGTGGGCACGCGCTGACCTTCGCCGCCCGAGGGCCCCTGGCCCGCCGGTCCCGCAGTCCCGCGGCTCGTCCGGCCGCGGGACTGCGGCGTGTTGCCCACTGGGTTCCGCTCCGGCGCACGCCGGAACGAACAGGGGAGGAAACCATGCGCATACGCAATCTGGCGGCCGCCGTCGCCCTGACGGCAGGGCTCGCCGCGACCAGCGCCGGGACGGCCGTGGCGGCGGACGAGTCCGCGCAGGTGATCGCGGGCCCCACCCCGAACGCCAACTACGCCCCGGCCGGCGACGGGGAGGGAGCCGCGCGGACTGCGGACTTCACGCCCAACCGGTGAGGTGACCCGGCCCGGTCGGCCCGGCCCGGCCCCGAGATCCCGTGGTGCGCACATCCGGTGCGTGCACCACGGGATTTCCCATGTCCGCACCGGATTCGCCTGCACCGGGTGTGCGACTGGCGCGTATGCCTTGACTTCACATGATCCCCCGAAGACCTTTTCTGACTCAGCATCAGAATGCTGGATCCACCCCTCACTCCCCTCTCCGCTGGAGCCTGCCCATGACCGCGAGAACCGCCTCCGCCGCGCGTTCCGAACCGAGTTCCGCCCTCCCCTCCCGCCGGACGGTGCTCGCCGGGGCCGGCGCGGGGGCGCTGGCAGCCGCCGTGCTGCCGTCCGCAGCCGCGCACGCCGACAGCGCGTCGCTCGGAGAGTACGACGTCGTCGTGGTCGGCTCCGGAGCCGCCGGGATGACCGCCGCGCTCACCGCGGCCAAGCGGGGCCTGAGCGTGCTCGTGGTCGAGAAGGCCCCGACCTTCGGCGGTTCGGCCGCCCGGTCCGGCGCCGGGATCTGGCTGCCCAACAACTCGGTGATCCTGGGCGCGGGCGTCCCGGACACCCCGGCGAAGGCGGCGCAGTACCTGGCGGCCGTGGTCGGCAACGGCTCCTCCGCGGACCGGCAGGCGGCCTTCCTGGCCAACGGGCCCCGGATGCTGGACTTCGTGATGGCCAACAGCCCGCTGCGCTTCCGCTTCATGGACGGCTACAGCGACTACTACCCGAACCTCCCCGGCGGGCTCCCGAACGGCCGCTCCATCGAGCCGGACCAGATCGACGGAAACATCCTCGGCGCCGAACTGGCGCACCTGAACCCGGCGTACATGCCCGTGCCGGCCGGGATGGTGGTGTTCAGCCAGGACTACAAGTGGCTCAACCTCGCCGCCGTGAGCGCCAAGGGGCTCGCGGTGTCCACGGAGTGCCTGGCGCGCGGCACGGCGGCCGCACTGTGCGGGCAGAAGCCGCTGACCATGGGCCAGGCCCTGGCGGCCGGCCTGCGGGCCGGGCTGCTGCAGGCCGGGGTCCCGGTGTGGCTGAACAGCCCGCTCGTCGACCTGGTCCAGGAGGGCGGCGCGGTCACCGGCGTCGTGGTGGAGAAGGCGGGCGTACGGGGCGTGGTGCGGGCCCGCAAGGGCGTGGTCATCGGCTCGGGCGGCTTCGAGCACAACGCGCAGATGCGGGCCCAGTACCAGCAGCAGCCGATCGGCACCCAGTGGTCGGTCGGAGCGAAGGAGAACACGGGCGACGGGATCCGGGCGGGCCAACGGGCCGGTGCGGCACTCGCGTTGATGGACGACGCCTGGTGGGGTCCCTCGATCCCCCTTCCCGACGAGCCGTACTTCTGCCTGGCCGAACGGACCCTGCCCGGGGGCCTGATGGTCAACGCGAAGGGCGCCCGTTTCGTCAACGAGGCGGCCCCGTACAGCGATGTGGTGCACGTGATGTACGAGAAGGACCGGGATGCTACCGGCTCGCACATTCCGGCCTGGCTGATCGTGGATCAGAACTACCGCAACAAGTACCTGTTCAAGGACATCCTGCCGACGCTCGTCTTCCCCGACTCCTGGTACCAGGTGGGCGCGGCGAAGAAGGCGTGGACCTGGGACGCGCTGGCCAACCAGATCGGGGTGCCGGCGGCCGCCCTGCGCTCCACCCTCAACCGGTTCAACCTCCAGGCGTGGAACGGCACCGACCCCGACTTCCACCGGGGCGACACCGCCTACGACCACTACTACACGGACCCGGGCGTCACGCCGAACTCCTGTCTGGCCCCGGTCTGGGCACCGCCGTTCTACGCCTTCAAGATCGTGCCGGGCGACCTGGGGACGAAGGGCGGCATCGTCACGGACGCGCGGGCCCGCGCGCTGCGCGCGGACGGATCCGTGATCCCGGGCCTCTGGGCGGCGGGCAACGCGAGTGCGGCCGTGATGGGGCACAGCTACGCGGGGGCCGGGTCGACGATCGGGCCCGCGATGACGTTCGGCTACGTGGCCGCCAACGACATCGCGGGCGCGTGACGGCCGCGGGGCGGCCGCCGGCCGGCTAGCCCTGCTGGAAGAGCTCGGCCGGGAGCGGCTTGAGCAGCGCGTAGAGGTCGTCGGTGATCGGCCGGTCCCAGCTCGCGATGGTGACCAGCACGTTGTCACTGCGGTCGAACTGCACGCAGCTGATCCGGCTCTCGGAGAGCTTGACCTTGCGGACGATGAGGAGGTTGTCGCCCTGCATGACGGGGCAGTCCTCGGCGCCGGTGACCTCGACGTCCTCGTCGTTCTCGAGGGCGTCGAGGAGCTGGGCCACCTCGAAGGGGACCTGGCCCTCGGAGAGGTCGCGCGCGGGGGAACCCTCGGGGAGGTTTCCGATGATCATTGCGGGGCCGCGTCCGCCGAACAGGTCGTAGCGGAGGAAGACACCCTGGCAGCTGCCGTCGGGCGCGGGCAGCAGCCCGGCCCCGAGATTGCCCGGCCAGTCCCCCGGGTCCATGGCCAGGACGTCGAAGTCCGGGCCGGCGGGTGTGGCGGCGCGGTGGCGGCGGAGGAAGGACATGCCGCCATGGTACGTGCCCTGCCGCGTCCCGCGGCCCTCCACCCTCGACCCGTGCCCCCCGCTGCGGGTGCCCGTGGCTCCGCTGCGCGGAGCGAGGCCCCCAGCCGCACCCGCCCCGACGGCGTGCGGACGCCGGGGGACCGGTCAGCGGGGACCGGCCGGGATGGCTTCGGGTGCGGGGTCGCACGGCAGGGTGCCGCCCCGCGCGAGCAGCGCCGCCGTGGCGGTGGCCACCAGGCCGTCCGCCCCGCAGGCACGGGCCGCCGAAACCGCCCGGTGCAAGGTCTCCGCGTCCCCCCGCTCCTCCCCCAGCGCGGCCAGCGCGAGCGCCAGCTCGTAGGCCGCCGGCGAAGCCGACAGAACCTCCACCGCCTCCTCCAGGAGGGCCGCACGGTCCTGCGGCGCAGCCACCTCCGCGGCCACCCGCAGGGCCTGGCCCGTCCCGGACGCGGCCCCGAAGGCGCGGGCCCGGCGTACCGCGCCCTCGGCCAGCTCCCGCGCCCGCTCCGGGTCCTCCGCGGCCACCGCGCGGGCCAGGTGGAGCTGCCACGGGCACCAGGTCGGGTTCTGGATCCCCCGGGGGGTCAGCCGCCGGTCCACGGCCTCCAGCTCCGCCGCTGCGGCCTTCGCCTGGCCGCGGGCCAGCAACAGTTCCGCGTAGACGGTCTGGGAGTCGGGGAAGACGACCGCCGCGGGGAAGGGCTCCCCGTACTCGTGTTCCCGGGCCAGCTCCCAGGCCTCGTCCGCCCGGCCCCGCGCCAGCAGGGTGGCGACGAGGATCGCGATGGCGTACCAGTGCACGGGCGTACGCCGCCCGACGCGCTCGGCGAGGCGCAGTCCGGCCCGCGCCAGCTCCTCCGCCTCGGCCAGCCGCCCCCGGCGGTAGCGGATGTAGGCGCGCAGGCTGTAGGCGAAGGACAGGTGCGCCCCGCGCCAGCCCTGCCGCTCGAACTCGGCGGTGCCGGCCTCGAACAGTTCCTCGGCCCGCTCCGGCCGGTCGGCGTACATGTGCACCATCGCGACGAGCACCGGAACCTCGAAGCCCCGGTCCGCGTACGCCCAGCTGAACTCGGTTTCCAGGACCCGCCCGGCATGGTGGAGGACCACGTCGACCGGCTCACCGCGCAGGCAGGCGTCCCAGGCGCGCAGCCCGATGACGTACCGCTCGGTGAGGTCCCGCCCGCTCAGCCGGTCGGCGAGCTTGGCGAGCCGCCGGGAGCGCGCCGGGGAGTCGGGCTCGGCGGCGTTGAAGGCGTCCCACATGAACTGCTCGGACTGCAGGCGCAGCCGGCCGCGCACGTCCTGGGTCTGCGGGATCTCCCGGGCGAGGCATTCCGAGGCCTCGGCGAGCCGGTCGCTGTGCGAGAGGACCTGGGCCAGCCGGATGACGATGCCCTGGCGCAGCGCCGGGTCCTCGAAGGGCTCCGCGAGGGCGGCGCGCAGGTGGTTGACGGTGTTGGCGGGCTCGGTGAGCAGGGAGGCGCAGCCCAGTTCGTACAGGACGGCCGCCCGCTCGTCGAAGTCCGGGGGTTCGCGCAGGGCCCGTGCGAGCTGGCGGCGGGCGGCTTCGGGGGCGCCTGCCCGGAGGTTCTCACCGGCGGCCTCGCGCAGGGTGCGCACCACCCAGGGGTCGCTCTCGGGGTGGGTCTCCAGCAGGTGCCGGGCAGCGGCGGAGGGCCCGAGTCCCGCGTCGACCACGGCCGCGGCGGCCTTTCCGTGCAGGGCGACGCGCAGGGCGTCGGGGATCGCGCGGTACAGGGCGGTGGCGATGAGGGGGTGTACGAACTCCAGCCCGGCTTCGTCCGCTTCCTCGGCGGCGGCCGACAGGATGCGGGCGTCGCGCAGCCGCCCGGTGGCGTCGACGGCCTCCTCGGTGCCGAGTCCGGCGACGCGGGCGGCGAGTTCCCTGGGGATGTCGGTACCGAGGACGGCGCAGGCCCAGGCGAAGCGGACGGTGGAGGGGCCGAGGCTGTGCAGGCGGGCGACGAGTCCGCTGCCGCGCTGGGCGGCGGCGAGGTCGCGCAGCAGCGGGGCGCTGGCTTCGACGGGCGCGAGGCCCTTGTCCCGGACCTTCGCGGTGAGCTCGACGGCTTCGAAGGGGTTGCCGGTGGTGACGGCCCAGGCCTCGCGGCAGAACGCCTCGTCGGCGTGTTCGCCGACGGCTTCGCGGACCAGGCCGGAGACGGCTTCGGCGGTGAGCGGTGCGAGGGTGAGCGGGCGGTGTCCCGCGCGGCCGGGCAGCGTACGGAAGGCCTCGGCGTGCGCGGGCAGTTCGTCGGGGCGGTAGGCCACGACGAGCAGGAGCGGGAGGTGTTCGGCGCGCGGGGCGAAGGCGGCGAGCCAGGACAGCGATTCGGGGTCCGCCCAGTGGGCGTCGTCCAGGACGAGGGCGACGGGGGCGCGCTGCACGACGAGGTGCGTGAGGACCCAGTCCAGTCCGTCGCGCAGGCCCTGGGGGTCGGGCGGGGCGCCTTGTTCGGCCGCGCAGAGGCCGAGGGCGGGGCCTACGATGGAGTACCAGCTGCCGAGGGCCTCGCGCAGTTCCGCGTCGGAGGTGCCGGCCAGTTGGGGCTGGATGAGCTGGCGGGCGACGTGGAAGGGCTGGCTCTGTTCCTGTTCGCCGCCGCGGGCCGCGAGGACGGTGCAGCCCTTGGTCTGGGCACGGCGGCGGACTGCTGCGAGGAGCGTGGTCTTACCGAGGCCGGCGGGTCCGGAGAAGGCCAGCAGGGCTCCGCCGGCGTCGGGGCCCGGCTCGGTGAGCTGCTCCAGGGCTTCGTCGACGGCGGTGAGTTCCGTGTCGCGTTCGAACAGCGTGCGCCGTTTGCGGGTCCGGCGTTCCGTCATGGCTGGTACCCCCCAGGCCTGTTCGGGGGTTCAGCGTACGCCCGCGCACGCGCGCGGGAAGCCCGGTGCGGCAAATCGAGCTGATCTTCTTTCCGGGGACTCCTCGTGTGCTTCCCCCGCCGGTTCAGTCCTGTGCGGAGCGGCTCGCGAGGGCTTCCAGGACGGCCACGGCCTCGGCGGCCCGGGCGGCGTCCACGAAGAGGTGGTCGTGGTGGTAGCCGGCGATGACGTTGCAGCTCAGGCCGTGTGCCGCGAGTTCGGTGGCGAAGGCCGCGGTGAGGCCGACGGCGTCGAGGGAGGAGTGGACGCGCAGGGTGATCCAGCCCGCGGTGTACGTGTACGGGAGGCCGGCGCCGTCCGCGTCCTCCTGGCTCAGCACGAGGGTGAGCCCCTCGGGTTCCAGGACGGAGGCGACGGGGGTGAGCCCGGCCAGGGCTTCCGGGTCGGTGTCGCCGGGGATGGTGCAGAACACGTACAGCCCGTCGTTCAGTTCGGGCCGCATTCCGCTCAGCAGCTTCTGCAGGTCGCTTTCTCCACTCATGCCCCTACCGTACCGGTCATGCCGTTATGACCGGTACGACACCCCTTGCCCCCAGTCGAAGGCCCGCACGACGCCCGCAGGACGCCCCCGGGTCACGGGTGCGACGCCCCGGGTCAGTCGTCCTCGTAGCGCCGCCGGTGCCACCAGGCGCGCGGACGGCCGCTCCAGTCCACCCATCCCCCGGGGGACGGGACCGGGTGCGGGAGCGTGCGCCGGCGGAACTGCGCGTCCAGGCCCCGGAGCGCGCGGCCCAGGGCGGCGCGTGCGACCGGTGGCAGGCCGCGGTACAGGTCGCCCAGGTCGTCGCGGACTACGGCCACGTCGTCGCGGGCGCAGCCGGGACAGGCCGGGCACTCGGAGGGGACCAGGAGCAGGGAGCCGCCGGGGCGGCTCAGAAAGGCACGGTAGCGGCCCAGCAGTTCCGCGATCTCGTCGGCTTGTCCGGGCCGGGCCCAGTGCGCGGCGGCGGCATCGGGCGACAGCCCGTCCACGGGCGGGAGTTCCCACGCCCAGGCGGGCGGCCGCCGGTCCTCGTACGTTCCTCGTTCGGCGCGCAGCGCGCCGGGCCGTCTACGCGGCATCGCCCTTTCGGCGGGTGATCGTCATGGCGGCCATGATGCCGGGCCCTGCCGGGTCCGGCAAGGGAGTTCCGGGGACGCGGGCGGGCAGCTCCGGATGCGGGTCCGGCGGCCACCGGGGCGGCGGCTCCGCAAGGTGGCCGCCCCCGACCCCGGTGGTGCGCCGCGACCCGTTCCGGCCCCGGCTACGTGAGGTCGAACTCCCCGCCCCGTGCGTTCAGGACGAACTTGCGCCACTCGTCCGGCGCGAAGATCAGCGAGGGGCTTTCGGGGCGGTCGCCGTTGCGCATCGCGATGAACCCCTCCACGAAGGCGATCTGGACGTCACCCGCCCCCCGGCTGCTCGACTGCCAGTCCGCCTCGGTCAGATCGATGTCCGGCTTTCCCCAGCCGGCCGGCGCCTTCGAAGTCATGCTCTCGGCCACGTGCGTGCTCCTCCCGGTACTCCCGGTTCGTCGTCCCGGCGCCAGGTTAGCCATCGCACGCCGTGCCGCACAGGCCACGGTGCGTCACTCGTGGCCTGTTACGGCACCTGCCCCGGAATCCGGCTTCCGTTCAGGAGGCCGGCGGCTCCGCTCCGACCAGCCACATCGCGAAGAACTGCGCCCCGCCGCCGTACGCGTGTCCCATCGCCCGCCGCGCGTCCGTGACTTGGTGCTCCCCCGCCTGGCCGCGCACTTGGAGGGCCGCTTCCGCGAAGCGGATCATGCCGGAGGCGCCGATGGGGTTGGTGGACAGCACGCCGCCCGACGGGTTGACGGGGAGGTCCCCGTCGAGTTCGGTGACTCCGGCCTCGGTGAGCTTCCAGCCCTCGCCCTCGTCGGCGAAGCCGAGGTTCTCCAGCCACATCGGCTCGTACCAGGAGAACGGCACGTACATCTCCACCGCGTCGATCTCCCGGCGCGGATCGGTGATCCCCGCCTGCCGGTAGACGTCGGCCGCGCAGTCCTTGCCCGCCTGCGGGGACACGAAGTCCTTCCCCGCGAAGAGGGTCGGCTCGCTGCGCATCGCCCCGCCGTGCACCCAGGCCGGCGGCTTCGGCGAACGGGCCGCGCCCGCCCGGTCGGTGAGGATCATCGCGCACGCCCCGTCGGAGGACGGGCAGGTCTCGGAGTACCGGATCGGGTCCCACAGCATCGGGGACGCCTGCACCTTCTCCAGGGTGATGTCGTGCTCGTGCAGATGCGCGTACGGGTTCTTCAGCGCGTTGCGGCGGTCCTTGTACGCGACGAGCGAGCCCACCGTGTCGGGGGCGCCGGTGCGCCGCATGTACGCGCGCACGTGCGGGGCGAAGAACCCGCCGGCCCCCGCCAGCAGCGGCTGCTGGAAGGGGACGGGGAGCGAGAGCCCCCACATGGCGTTGGACTCGGACTGCTTCTCGAAGGCGAGGGTCAGCACCGTGCGGTGGACGCGGGCGGCGACCAGGTTGGAGGCGACCAGCGCCGTGGAGCCTCCCACCGAACCGGCCGTGTGCACGCGGAGCATGGGCTTGCCGACGGCGCCGAGGGCGTCCGCGAGGTACAGCTCCGGCATCATCACGCCCTCGAAGAAGTCGGGGGCCTTGCCGATGACGACCGCGTCGATGTCCGCCCAGGTCAGCTCGGCGTCCGCGAGCGCCCGCGCGGCGGCTTCCCGTACCAGTCCCGCGATGGAGACGTCGTGGCGGGCGGCCACGTGCTTGGTCTGGCCGATGCCGACGATGGCCACCGGCTCCTTGCCCGTCGTGCTCATGCTCGGTCCCCTTCCAGGACGGCGACCAGGTTCTGCTGGAGGCAGGGGCCGGAGGTGGCGTGCGCGACGGCCCGGTCGGACTCGCCGCGGTGGATGCGGGCGGCCGCCTCGCCGATCCGGATCAGGCCGGCGGCCATGATCGGGTTGGCGGCGAGCGCTCCGCCGGAGGGGTTGACGGCGACGTCCCCGCCGAGCCCGAGGGCCTTGCGGAGCACGACCTCCTGGGAGGAGAACGGCGCGTGCAGTTCCGCGGTGTCCACCGGAGCCTCGAACACGCCCGCGTGCTCGGCGGCGATCCGCGTCGACGCGGAGTCGGTGAGGTCGCGCAGCCCGAGGCTGTGGGCCTCGATGCGGTGGTCGATGCCGGTGATCCAGGCGGGTCGCTCGCACAGCCGGCGGGCCACGTCCCCGGCGGCCAGGATGACGGCGGCCGCGCCGTCGCCGATGGGCGGGCAGTCGCCGGTGCGCAGCGGCGCGACCTGGTACCCGCCCTGCGCGACGGCTCCGCTGAGCTGGGCGTGCGGGTTGGTTTCCGCGGAGGCCCGGCTGCGGGCTCCGATCGCCGCGAGCCCGGCTTCGTCGGTCTCCCCCGCGTCGATGAGCGCCTGGGCCTGGAGGGCGGCCAGGGCCACCGAGTCGGGCCAGAGCGGAGCGACGTAGTACGGGTCGAGCTGGCGGGTCAGCACGTCGCGCACCGACCCCGGCGAGGACTTCCCGTAGGAGTAGACGAGCGCGGTGTCGGCCTCGCCGGTCTGGATCTTGACCCAGGCTTCGTACAGGGCCCAGGCGCCGTCCATCTCCACGTGCGATTCGGAGATGGGCGGCCAGGCGCCGACCCCGTCGAGGGTCATGGTGAAGGAGAAGGCCCGGCCGGCGAGGTAGTCGCTGGAACCGGAGCAGGTGAAGCCGATCTCTCCCGCCTTCAGGCCGGTGGCGGCCAGCACTTGGTGCAGGACCGGCATGACCATCTCGACTTCGCTGAGCTCGTCTGTACGGCGCAGGTGGTCGCTCTGCGCGAAGGCGACCACCGCGACCTCGCGGGCGTATCGGGCCATCAGATGAGCTCCTTGTACACGTCGTAGTCCGCGTCCGGCTCTCCGGTGGGGCGGTAGTGGTCGGGGTAGCGCCCGCCCTCGGTCCAGACCGGTTCGACCCTCAGCCCCATCCGCACCTGGTCGTACGGGATTCCGCCGATCCGGCCGTGGAGGGCGAGGCCGGCGCCGTCGAGGGCGATGTGGGCGTAGACGTAGGGGACTTCGATGTCGAGGTTCTTGGCCTTGATGTTGACGATGCAGTAGGTGGTGACGGTGCCCGCCGGCCCGACCTCGACCCGGTCGGTCGTCGCCACCCCGCAGGTGGGGCAGGCGCCGCGCGGGGGCACGTACACCTTGTGGCAGGAGGGGCAGCGCTCGCCGATGGTCTTCTGCTCGGAGAGCCCGGCGATGTACGCGGTCTGCGCGCGGCCGGGGCTGTACGTGTAGTCCAGGCGGGCCTCGGCGACGATCCCGGTGACGGCGTCGGCGAACTCCCCGCTGTGCGGCGTCGCGTGAGCACCCGCCTCCCCGTCCCCGGCGGGCTCGAAGCAGGCGATGTCGGTCATGGCCCCGGTCCGCTCCCCGGCCCACCGCACGCGGACCCGCATGCCGGTGGCGACCGCCTCGGGCCCGGGGGCGTCGAGGGCGTGCAGGATGGCGGTGTCGGCGCCGTCGAGCCGGACGAGCACCCAGGCGAAGGGCGTGGCGAGGGGCTGGTTGGGGCGAGGCGAACCGTTCCAGGCCCAGGTGGTGACGGTCCCGGTGGTACCGACCTCGACCAGGTCGCGGATCTCCTCGGCGGTGACGGGGTCGTACTCGACGGGCGGCACCATCACCTTGCCGTCGGCGGTCGTGACCCCGAGAACGACCCCTTCGCGCAGCCCGGTGAGGAAGGCGCTCTGCACGGGACCGAGGGAGC
Source organism: Streptomyces sp. NPDC006450 (assembly GCF_040612195.1). Lineage (NCBI taxonomy): Bacteria > Bacillati > Actinomycetota > Actinomycetes > Kitasatosporales > Streptomycetaceae > Streptomyces > Streptomyces sp. NPDC006450. Next base: position 40,484 of record NZ_JBEXPT010000007.1, read on the forward strand.
GGGTGAAGGGGAACTCGACGACGAGGGGCGCGCGGAGGATCTCGGGTGGCGACGCGGCTGTCATGGGTGGGGTCTCCGATGTAGGGGGCGGGACGCTCTCCGCCCCGCCGGGCGAACAAGATCTGCCGGGGCCAACTCGGCCTCCGCCGAACCAATCAGGCACCGCCGGGCCCAATTCAGCCCCGCCGGCGTTTGAGGCGCAGGGGTCCGGGGACTGGTCCCCGGCAACGGCGCCGCACCCGTGCCCCGGTCCGGTACCACCGACACGGCCACGGGCGCCCGCACACGCACGGGCCGGGCCGGGCCGCAGCCGGGCCGCAGCCGGGCTACTCCCGCCGATACAGCGCGGGCCGCTTCTCGGCGAACGCCCGCGCCCCCTCCTTCGCGTCGGCGGTGTCGAAGATCGGCCACCCCCGCAGCAGCTCCGCCGCCAGTCCCTCCGACTCCGTCATCTCGGCCGTCTCGTAGACGGAGGCCTTCACCGCCTCCACCGCCAGCGGCCCGCACGCGTTGATCGTCTCCGCGATCTCCAGCGCAGCCGAGAGCGCCGTCCCGTCCGGTACCACCCGCCCCACGAGCCCGATCCGCGCCGCCTCCTCGGCCGCGTACGGCCGTCCGGTCAGCAGCATCTCCAGCGCGTGCGTCCGCGGGATCTGCCGCGGGAGCCGTACCGTCGAGCCGCCGATGGGGAAGAGCCCCCGCTTGACCTCGAACAGCCCGAAGGTGGCCCCCTCGCCCGCGACCCGGATGTCGGTCCCCTGGAGGATCTCCGTCCCGCCGGCCACGCAGTAGCCCTCCACCGCCGCGATGACGGGTTTGCGCGGCCGGTGGTGGCGCAGCATCGCCTTCCAGTGCAGGTCCGGGTCGGCCTTCAGCCGGTCCCGGTACTGGTCGCCCGCCATGCCCTTGCCGGCCAGCGCCTTCAGGTCCATGCCGGCGCAGAAGTCCCCGCCGGCCCCGGTCAGCACCACCGAGCGGATCGTGTCGTCCGCGTCGGCCTCCAGCCAGCCGTCGTACAGCCCCACCAGCAGCGGCAGCGAGAGCGCGTTCTTCGCCTCGGGCCTGTTCATGGTGAGCACCAGCGTGGCTCCGTGGCGTTCCACGGTCAGGTGTTCTGTCCCACCCATTGCCGTCCTCCCGTCTCAAGACCTAGAACAGGTTGCAGGAGGGGCCGGTGCAGTTCAATAGTTTTCTGACACCCAGTCAGATTTCTTGGACGGTCCCCTTCCCTGTTGGGGTTGGCGACGCTCTAATGACCGCCGAGCAGACCAGCCATGGGATTTTCTGGGTCAGGAGGACCGGTGGAGTACAACATTGCCGACCTGTTCGAGTCGGTCGTGGACGTGGTCCCGGACCGCGAGGCCCTCGTGTACGTGGACCACCCCGGGACCGGCGCCGAGCGCCGCCTCACGTACGCGGAGCTGGACGCGGCGGCGAACCGCATCGCGCACCACCTGCTGGACAGCGGCCTGAAGGCCGGTGAGCACCTGGGCCTGCACCTCTACAACGGCGTCGAGTACCTCCAGACCGTCATCGCCTGCCTGAAGGCCCGCCTGGTACCGGTGAACGTGAACTACCGGTACGTGGAGGAGGAGCTCGTCTACCTCTACAACGACGCCGATCTCGCGGCGCTCGTCTTCGAGGGCGAGTTCACCGAACGGGTCGCGGCGGCCCTCCCGCAGACGACCGAGCTCCGTCACCTGATCCGCGTCGGGCCGACCCCCGCGGGCGCCCCGGAGCCCGCGATCGCACCCATCGCGTACGCCGACGCGGAGGCGGCCGGCTCGCCGGACCGCGGCTTCCCGCCCCGCTCCCCCGACGACCTGTTCATCATCTACACGGGCGGCACGACCGGTATGCCCAAGGGCGTCATGTGGCGCGCCGAAGACCTCTTCTTCGCCGGCCTCTTCGGCGGCGAACCGTCCGGTGAACCGGTGAAGCGGCCCGAGGAACTGGCCGAGCGGGTGGCATCGAAGGGCGCCGGGCTGACCTTCTTCCCCGCGCCGCCGCTGATGCACGGCACGTCCACGCTGACGTCCTTCATCGCCTTCAACTACGGGCAGCGGGTGGTCATCCACCGCAAGTACGCGCCCGAGGAGGTGCTGCGCACGATCGAGAAGGAGAAGGTCTCCAGTGTCTCGCTGGTGGGCGACGCCATGCTGCGGCCGCTCATCGACGCCCTCAACGGGCCCTTGAAGGGCACCGACCTGTCCTCCCTCTTCAGCGTCTCCTCCTCCGGCGCGATCATGTCGGAGACGGTGCGCGCCGAGTTCCAGGCACTCGTGCCGAACGTGCTGCTCCTGAACAACTTCGGCTCGTCCGAGTCCGGCTCGAACGGCCGCGCGACGAACGACTCCAGCCCGGAGAAGGGTTTCCGGCTGGAGGTCAACGAGCGGACGCAGGTGGTCGACCCCGTCACCCACGAGCCGGTGCCGGTCGGCGAGCCGGGACGGCTCGCGCAGCGCGGGTACGTCCCGCTCGGCTACTACAACGACCCCGCCAAGACCGCCGAAACCTTCTTCCAGAAGGGATCCGAGCGGTGGGTGCTGCTCGGTGACATGGCGACCGTGGACGAGCAGGGCATCGTCACCGTCCTCGGCCGCGGCTCCCAGTGCATCAACACGGGCGGCGAGAAGGTGTACCCGGAGGAGGTCGAGCAGGCGCTGAAGTCCCACCCTGACGTCTACGACGCCCTGGTCGCCGGGGTCCCGGACCCGAAGTGGGGCAGCCACGTGGCGGCGGTGGTCCAGATCCGCGAGGGCGCCGCCGATCCGACGCTGGACGAGATACAGGCCCACTGCCGCACGAAGCTGGCGGGCTACAAGATCCCGCGCCAGCTCGTCGTCGCCCCCGCCATCCAGCGCTCCCCGAGCGGCAAGGCGGACTACCGGTGGGCGAAGTCGGTGGCCACGGAGGCGGACACGGACGCCGCGAGCTGACCCCGCGCTGCGCAGGCCGGCGGGCCGGGACCCTGAGGGGTCCCGGCCCGCGGGCGTGTTCGTAGGCGTTCCTGCGCCGGGGGCGTCCGCTTCGCCCGGACGCCCCCGGCCGGGTGGCCGCCGCTCAGGCCCCGGTCGCCAGGAACCGCTCGACGCGGGCCGTGAACCACGCCGCTTCGTCCAGCCACGGGAAGTGCCCGCCGCCCGGCTGTACGTCGACGACGCCCCGCGCGAAGAGCTGCGCGAGCCGGGCGGCGAGGGCCGGGGAGGGGTTGGAGTCCAGTTCCCCGGCCAGGACGAGCACCTCTCCGGCGAACCGGCCCAGCGCGGCCCGGGTGGCGGGCGGATCGAAGGCGCCCGGACCGGCGAAGGCGGCGGAGGCCCCGGCGTTCTTCTGGACCGGGCTCAGTGCCGCGTGGGCGCGCGCCGCCTCGTCCCAGCGGCCGTAGGCGAGCGGCATCGCCGCCGTCCAGTCGGCCTCGTCGGGGACGCCTCCGGCGGCCAGGGCGGCCAGCGCCCGCTCGTAGGCCGCGATGGCCGTGTCGTAGGGCTCGCTGCCGGCTCTCCGGCGGACGTCCGCGAGGCGGGATTCCGGGGACTCCGCGAGGTCCACGGCCCAGCAGGTCGGCGTGATCAGGGCCAGTCGGCGCACCCGTCGCGGGTGCGCCGCCGCGTGGAGCAGGGCCAGGTTGCCGGAGGCGGAGTGGGCGAGCACGTCGACGCTGTCCAGGCCGAGGTGGATGCGCAACGCCTCGACGTCCGCCACCTGGTGGTCGACCCGGTACGTCGAGATGTCGGCCGGAACGGCGGAGTCGCCGGTGCCGCGCAGGTCGAGCAGGATCAGCCGGCGCCCGGCGGACAGTCCGCCGAGGTCGCCCAGGTAGGCGGAGGCCCGCATGGCGCCCCCGGGGAGGCAGACGAGCGGCTCCCCCTCACCCTGGACGTGGTACGCAAGTTCGGTTCCGTCTGGGGTGGTGAAAGCAAAGGTGCAGGTGGAGGGCGTGGAGGTCGACATGGGCACCATCCCAGCAGACGATCACCCGTTCGAGTAATTGATTTGACCGCCGAGGTCCGGCAATCTACCGAATGATCGGTCGGTTGACTCGGAGAAGGGGTGGGCGGCATGGGGACGTACGCGCAGGGCCACGACGGCGGTGCGGACGAGGGCGAGCTGATGGGCCGGGACGAGCTGGCGGCGCTCCAGCTGACCCGGCTCCGGGCGACCTTGCGCCGGGCGTACGACCGGGTTCCCTTCTACCGGCAGGCCTTCGACAAGGCCGGTCTGCATCCCGACGACTGCCGCTCCCTCTCGGATCTCGCCCTGTTCCCCTTCACCACCAAGTCCGATCTGCGCGACCAGTACCCCTTCGGCATGTTCGCCGTACCGCGCACCGAGGTCCGCCGCATCCACGCGTCCAGTGGCACCACGGGCCGCCCGACCGTCGTCGGATACACGGACGGGGACCTGTCCACCTGGGCGGACGTCGTCGCCCGCTCGATCCGTGCGGCGGGCGGCAGGCCCGGCCAGATCGTCCACATCGCCTACGGGTACGGACTGTTCACCGGGGGCCTGGGCGCGCACTACGGCGCGGAGCGCCTGGGCTGTACGGTCGTCCCCGCCTCGGGGGGCATGACGGACCGCCAGGTCCGGCTGATCGAGGACTTCCGGCCGGAGGTCATCATGGTGACCCCCTCCTACATGCTGACCCTGCTGGACGAGATGGAGCGCCAGGGCATCGATCCCCGCGCCACCTCCCTCCGCACGGGGATCTTCGGTGCCGAGCCGTGGACGGAGGAGATGCGCCGCGAGATCGAGGAGCGGCTGAACATCGACGCGGTGGACATATACGGGCTCTCGGAGGTGATGGGCCCGGGTGTCGCACAGGAGTTCTCCGAGACCAAGGACGGTCTGCACATATGGGAGGACCACTTCTATCCAGAGGTGGTCGACCCGCTGACGGGCGCCGTGCTGCCGGAGGGCGAGCCCGGGGAACTGGTCTTCACCTCGCTCACCAAGGAGGCGATGCCCGTCATCCGCTACCGCACCCGGGACCTGACCCGGCTGCTTCCCGGCACCGTCCGGCCGGCCTTCCGCCGCATGGAGAAGATCACCGGCCGCAGCGACGACATGATCATCCTGCGCGGGGTGAACCTCTACCCCACCCAGATCGAGGAGGTGCTCCTGCGGACCCCGGCCCTGGCGCCCCACTTCCAGCTCCGGCTGACCCGGCAGGGCCGGCTGGACGCCCTGACGGTACGGGTGGAGGCGCGCCGCGAGAGCGACGCCGGCCAGCGGGAAGCCGCGGCGGCCTCGGTGGTGCGGGCCGTCAAGGAGGGCATCGGAGTCTCGGTGGCGGTGGAGGTGGTGGATCCGGAGACGCTGGAGCGATCCGTCGGCAAGATCAAGCGGGTGGTCGACCTCCGGGATGCCTGACCCTGACCCCTGGCCCTGACTCCTGGCCCTGACCCCTGGCTCTCGCTCTGGCCCTGGCCCTGACCCTGACCCTGACCCTGGACCTGGACCTGGACCCTGGCCCTGAGCTTGGCCCTGGGGCGCACACAGGACGGACGAGCGCCTCCGCCGGAGGGCCGGACCGCCGTCGGATCCACCCCTTCGGGCCCACTCGGGGGGCCTCCCGGGAAGCCGCGGGCCCCTCCGGGTAGGGAAACAGGCGTGACCTCGACCTTCCGACGGCTCCACGACCGGCTCCAGGCTTCCCAGGCCGGGCTGGCATGGAGCCGTGGGCGGGAGATGGAGCTGATGCACCGGGCCATGGGCTTCGCCGCCCTCGGCTTCCTCACCCTGGTGCCGCTGCTCGTCGTCGTCGCGGCCGCCGCGCCGGGCAGCGGCTCCGGCTTCGGCCGCTGGCTCGGTCAGGCCCTCGGGGTGACGGCGTCCTCCCGGGAGCGGGTGGAGATGCTGTTCGGGGCCGCGGACCTCGCGCTGGAGCGGACCACGGGGTTCGGCCTCGCCGCCCTCGCCGTCTTCGGTCTGACCTTCGGCTCCGCCGTGCAGACCGGGTACGAGAAGGCCTGGGACCTCCCGACAGCCCGCTGGCACACCATGTGGCGGCACGTCATCTGGCTGGCCCTGCTGGTCTGCTACCTCGCCCTGCTGGTCGAGATCCCCGCTCCCTCGGTCGGCGCGGCCGGCACGGTCCTGGGGGCCACGGGCGATCTCATCGGCACCTGCCTGTTCTTCTGGACCTCCCAGCGGCTGCTCCTCGGCGGCCGTGTCCGCTGGCGCGCCCTGCTCCCGAGCGCCGTGGTCACCAGCCTGGGACTCCTCGGACTGCGGGTCTTCTCACAGTTGGTGTTCTCCCCTCTGATCGCCTCCAACGCCGTGACCTACGGCCCCTTCGGCACCCTTCTGGTCGTCCAGTCCTGGCTGGTCGGCGTCGGCTTCGTGGTCTACGGCGGCGCTCTGGTCGGCCGGCTCCTCCACGAACACCTCGTCCTGCGCCGCCTCCAGGAAACGGAGCTCGCCGAATTGGATTGAGTGTGCGAGCCCGGCCGTGGTACCCCTTCATGGTTCGCGAAACGATCACGAGATGGACCAGAGGTGTGGTGGGCATGGCGCTCGGAGAACTGGTGAGACTGCGGGCCATGGGCCCCGGGGACGCCGAGGCCCTGTGGCGCTGGAACCACGACCCCGAGGTCATGCGCTGGATGGACGACCAGCACCCCCAGACGGTGGAGCGCGTCCGCACGTGGCTGGCCGACCGCCCCCGCAACTCCTACGACGACCTGCTCCTCGGCGTCGAGGCACTCGCCGACGGCAAGCTCATCGGGCTGGTCACCCTGCACGACACGGCCCCCGAGAAGGGCATCGCGAAACTCGACATCTATCTCGGCGAGAAGGAGTACTGGGGCCGCGGCTACGCCACCGACGCGGTGCGCACGGTCTGTCGCTACGGGTTCGAGGACATGCGCCTGCACAAGGTGACGCTGACCGTGGTCACCGAGAACCGTGCCGCGCGCAAGGCCTACGAGAAGGTCGGCTTCGTCGAGGAGGGCCGCCTCCGCCAGGTCTTCCGCCGCGACGGCCGCTGGTTCGACATGTTCACCATGGGGCTGCTGTCCGACGAGCTCCGCTGACCCTGCCGGGGCCGGGGTCGGGGCCGGTGCCGGGGCCGGGGCCGGGGCCGGGGCCGCTTCCCGTTCAGGCCGGGGACGAGAAGCGGTCGCGCAGGGTGCGCTTGAGGATCTTGCCGCTCGCGTTGCGGGGCAGGGCGTCCACGAAGAGGATCCGCTTGGGTGCCTTGAAGTGGGCCAGCTTCTCGCGGGCGTAGGCCAGCAGTTCCGCCTCCGTGACCCCGTCACGCGGGACCACCACCGCCGTGACGGCCTCGATCCACCGTTCGTCCGGGAGGCCGACCACCGCCGCCTCGGCCACGCCCGGGTGGGTGTACAGCACGTCCTCGACCTGCCGTGAGGCGACCAGCACCCCGCCCGAGTTGATGACGTCCTTCACCCGGTCCACGACCGTGAAGTACCCCTCCGGGTCCCGGACCGCCAGGTCACCGGAGCGGAACCAGCCGTCCCGGAAGGCCTTCTTCGTCGCCTCGGCGTCGTTCCAGTAGCCCAGGCAGAGCTGCGGGGAGCGGTAGACCACCTCGCCCGCCGTGCCGTCCGGCACCTCGGCCCCGTCCTCGTCGACGACCCGCGCCTCGACGTGGTGGACCGGCCTCCCGCACGAGTCCATCCGCCCCTCGTGCTCCTCCGGTCGCAGCACGGTGGCCAGCGGTCCGATCTCGCTCTGGCCGAAGCAGTTGTAGAAGCCGAGTCCGGGCAGCCGTGCGCGCAGCCGCTCCAGGACCGGGACCGGCATGATCGAGGCTCCGTAGTACGCCTTGCGCAGGGCGGAGAGGTCGCGGAGGGCGAAGTCCGCGAAGTCGGGGTGATGGGACAGGGCGATCCACACCGTCGGCGGCGCGAACAGGCTGTCCGCCTCACCGGCCTCCACCAGGTCGAAGATCTCCTCCGCGACCGGCGCGTCCACGATCGTGTTCCGCGCGCCCACCGCCAGGTACGGCAGCAGGAACACGTGCATCTGCGCCGAGTGGTACAGCGGCAGGGAGTGCACCGGCAGATCGCCCTCCGCCAGGTCCAGGGCCGCGATCGCGCTCTCGTACTCGTGGCAGAGCGCCTCGTGCGTCATCATCGCCCCCTTCGGCAGGGCGGTGGTCCCGGAGGTGTACAGCAGCTGCGCCAGCCGGGACGGGTCGGTGGAAGCGGCGAAGGCCCCGGGCCCGGCGGGCTCCGCCGGTTCGGCCAGGAAGGAGCCGGGCGCGTCGCGCAGCGGGCGTACGGCGAACCCCTCGGGGACCCGGCCGGCCAGGTCGGGGTCCGCGAGGACGAGCGCGCTCCCGGAGTTCTCCAGGATGTACGCGAGGTCCTGCCCGGTGAGGTTCTGGTTGACGGGGACGTGCGTGAGCCCGGCCCGTGCGCAGGCGAGGAAGGCGAGGAGGTAGGCGTCGGAGTTGTGCCCGAAGGTCGCGACCCGGTCCCCCTCGGCCAGCCCGTAGCGCCCGCGCAGCACGGCGGCGCCCGTGGAAACGGCCGCGTCGAGTTCCGCGTAGGTCCAGGTCCGCTCGCGGTAGCGGACCGCGACCCGGTCCGGGACGCGTCGCGCGCTGTCGTGGAGCAGTCCGTCGACCGTGTTCTTGCGCACCGGGGTCATGGCGGGATCTTCGTCTGCGCGCAGGGCCGGGGTCAATGACCCGGGCACCGTGGATGGCGGACCGGACCATCAGGGGATACCAAACGGCATGTTGACATGACGTCAGGTGGCCTGCATGAGTGTGGGGGCACGCGAGCACCACCCACCCGCACGGGCGATCGCGCCCGTCCGCAGGCTACTTGGGAGGCACGTTGCGCTTTCTCCACGGACACCGCCGCGCCCGACCGCTCCTCCGTCGTGTCGCCGTCACCGGCACCGCACTGCTGGCCGCTGCCTCGGCGATACCCGAGGCCGCCGCCCGGGACCAGGGCTCCGGCCCGTCCGGCGGCGGCCTGTCCGCCGTCATCCGGTACACCGAGAACGGGATCCCGCACATCCTGGCCCGTGACTACGCCCACCTCGGGTTCGGCACGGGCTGGGCACAGGCCGCCGACCAGGTGTGCGTACTCGCCGACGGGTTCCTGACCGTTTCCGGGGAGCGGTCGCGGTGGTTCGGCCCGGACGCCGCGCCCGACAGTTCACTCTCGTCCGCCACCGCAAACCTCTCCAGCGACCTGTTCTTCAAGGGCGTGCGCGACTCCGGCGCCGTGGAGGAGCTGCTGGCCGTGCCCGCGCCGGCCGGGCCGGGCAAGGAGGTCAAGGAGCTGATGCGGGGCTGGGCCGCCGGCTACAACGCCTGGCTGGCCCAGAACGAGATCACCGACCCGGCCTGCAAGGGCGCGGGGTGGGTGCGCCCGGTCACCGCCACCGACGTCGCCGCCCGCGGGCTCGCGGTGTCGGTCCTCGGCGGCCAGGGCCGCGCCGTCGACGGCATCACCTCGGCGCGGCCCCCGGGTGCGACGGCCGCGCCGGGCACGGCCGCGCGGGGCACGGCCGTCCCGGACACGACCGGCGTGGATCCGGCGGCCGGCCTCGATCCGGCGGCCGCCGCCGAGGCGGCCCGGGAGTTCTTCGACACCACCCGCTACGACATGGGGTCCAACGCGGTGGCCTTCGCCGGCTCCACCACCGCGAACGGCTCCGGCCTGCTCCTCGGAAACCCGCACTATCCGTGGCAGGGCGGCCGCCGGTTCTGGCAGTCGCAGCAGACCATCCCCGGCGAGCTGAACGTCTCGGGCGGCTCGCTGCTGGGCACCGCCGTGGTGAACATCGGCTTCAACGAGAAGGTGGCATGGAGCCACACGGTGGCCACCGGCACCCCCGTCAACCTCCACCAACTGGCCCTCGACCCGGGCGACCCGACCGCCTATCTGGTGGACGGCAAGCCGGAGAAGATGACCGCGCGCACCGTCAGCGTGCAGGTCGCGGGCGGCCCCCCGGTCACCCGGACCCAGTGGTGGACCCGGTACGGCCCGGTCCTGTCCGGCCTCGGCGGCGGCCTCCCGCTGCCCTGGACCACGACCACGGCCTACGCGCTCGCCGACCCCAACTCCGTGAACCTGCGCGGCTCCGACACGGCCCTGGCCATGGGCAGGGCGCGCTCGGTCGCCGGCGTCCAGGACGCCCTGCGGCGCACGCAGGGGCTGCCCTGGGTCAACACGGTGGCCGCCGACGCGGCGGGCGGCACCCTCTTCACCCAGTCCCAGGTGCTCCCCCGGATCACGGACGAGCTCGCCGCGCGCTGCTCGACGCCCCTGGGCAGGGCCACGTACCCCTCCTCGGGGCTGGCCGTGCTGGACGGTTCGCGCGGTGACTGCGCGCCCGGCTCCGACCCGGACGCCGTCCAGCCCGGGATCTTCGGCCCGGGCAGGGCCCCGACGCTGCGCGACGCCGCGTACGCCGAGAACTCCAACGACAGCGCCTGGCTGGCCAACGCGGAGCAGCCGCTCACCGGCTACGAGCGGATCTGGGGCAATGTGGCAACCCCGCGCTCGCTGCGGACCCGGGGAGCCCTGGAGGACGTCTCCGCGATGGCCGACCAGGGCGGGCTGACGGTGGCGGACCTGCAGGAGCAGCAGTTCGCGAACCGGGTCCCGGCCGGTGATCTGGCGGCCGCCGACGCGGCGAAGGCCTGCGCGGCCCTCCCGGGCGGGACGGCCACGGGGTCCGACGGCTCCGCCGTGGACGTGTCGGCGGCCTGTGGGGTGCTGGCGGCCTGGGACCGGACGGCCGACGCCTCGAGCCGCGGCGCGCTGCTCTTCGACCGCTTCTGGCGGAAGCTGGCCGCGAACACGCCGGCCCGGGACCTGTGGCTGGTGCCCTTCGACGCGGCCGATCCGGTACGGACGCCCCGCACGCTCAACCAGGCGGCGCCCGGGATCGGGCGGGCCCTCGCCGACACGGTCGCGGAGCTGAGGAAGGCGGGCATCGCTCCGGACGCCCCGCTCGGGGAGCACCAGTTCGTGGTGCGCGGCGGGCAGAAGCTGCCGGTGGGCGGCGGAACGGAGGCCCTGGGCGTCTGGAACAAGATCGAGGCTCCGTGGAACGCGGCGGGTGGCGGCTACCCGGAGGTCCTGCACGGCTCCAGCCACATCCAGGCGGTCGGCTGGGACGGCGGCCGCTGTCCGGTGGCGCGCACGCTGCTGACGTACAGCCAGTCCTCGAACCCGAATTCGCCGCACTCGGCCGACCAGACCCGGCTCTTCTCCCAGGAGCGCTGGGTGAAGGCACGGTTCTGCGAGCGGGACATCCTCACCTCGCCCCGGCTGAAGGTGGTCTGGCCGCGCGAACGGCACTGAGCGGACAGGTCGCCGCTTCGCGACTACGGCCGGCCGCTGCCCGGGAGGGCGGCGGCCGGCCGTACGGGGTCGCGGCGCGCTCAGGGGCTGACGGCGAGGAAGAGGTACGCGGCCAGCAGCACGAGGTGCACGCCGCCCTGGAGCAGCGTGGCGCGGCCCGGGACGATGGTGAGGGCGCTGACGACGATGGTCAGCGCGAGCAGCACCATGTGGAGCGGTTCGAGGCCGAGCAGCAGCGGTCCGGAGAGCCAGACCGAGGCGAGGGCGATGGCCGGGATGGTCAGGCCGATGCTCGCGATGGCGGAGCCGTAGGCGAGGTTGAGGCTGGTCTGCACGCGGTCGCGGCGGGCGGCGCGGACGGCGGCCAGGGTCTCGGGGGCCAGCACGAGCAGGGCGATGATCACACCGACCACGGCGTAGGGCAGGCCCAGGTCCGCGACTCCGCGTTCGATGGTCGGGGAGACCGCCTTGGCGTTTCCCACGACGGCGACGAGGGCGACGAGCAGCAGCCCGAGGCTGATCAGGGCGGCGCGGGCGGTGGGCGGTTCGGCGTGCTCGTCCTCTTCACCGGCGGCCGCGGCGGCGGCCGCCTGCGCGGCCTCCCTGCGGATCCGCTTGGTGTCGACGGGCAGGAAGTAGTCGCGGTGGCGGACCGTCTGGACGGCGACGAACAGCCCGTAGAGGGCGAGCGAGGCGGTGGCGGCGAAGGCGAGCTGGGCCGTGGAGAACTCGGGGCCGGGCTTGCTGGTGGTGAAGGTGGGCAGGACGAGGCTGAGTACGGCGAGCGTGGCGACGGTGGCCAGGGCCGCGCCCGAGCCCTCGGCGTTGAAGACGGCGACGCGGTTGCGCAGGGCTCCGACGAGCAGGGACAGGCCGACGATCCCGTTGCACGTGATCATGACGGCGGCGAAGACGGTGTCCCGGGCGAGGGAGGAGGTCTTGTCCCCGCCGTCGGCCAGCAGGGTGACGATGAGGGCCACTTCGATGACGGTGACCGCGACGGCGAGGACCAGCGAGCCGAAGGGCTCGCCGACCCGGTGCGCGACGACCTCGGCGTGGTGGACCGCCGCCAGCACGGCGCCGGCCAGACAGAGGGCCACCAGGCCCACGGCGAGTGGAGGCAGGTCACGACCCCAGCTCAGGACGAGCGCGACGAGCGCCACCACGGGGACCACGACGGTCCAGTCGGTCAGGGGGGATCTGTAGGTTGCCGTACTCATATCAGCCAACTTGCCAGAACTGTCCGACCTGTGCGGTCGAACAGCCACCTTCACACCCCTGACGTGGCACTTCTCACGAAACTCCGGGCGTGGCGGGCCGCCCGGAGGAGCGCGGGGCCCCGCAGGGCCGGACCCGGGAGGGCCAACCCGCCACCCCCGGCAGGACCGGCCCTCCGGCCGTCACATCGCGCGCTCGTGGCCCTCCCAGTACGGCTCGCGCAGTCGGCGCTTGTACAGCTTGCCGTTGGGGTCGCGCGGCATCGTCTCGATGAAGTCCACGGTCTTGGGCCGCTTGTACCCGGCCAGTTGCCGCTCGCAGTGGTTCAGGATCTCCGCCGCCAGCGCGTCGCTCGCCGCGAAGCCCTCGGCCGGTTCGATGACCGCCTTGACCTCCTCGCCCCAGGAGGGGTGCGGAATCCCGAAGGCGGCGGCGTCCGCGACGGCCGGATGGGTGAGCAGCGCCGATTCGATCTCGGCCGGGTAGATGTTCACTCCGCCCGAGATGATCATGTCGATCTTCCGGTCGCGGAGGAAGAGGTAGCCCTCCTCGTCCATCAGGCCGAGGTCTCCGACGGTGAAGAAGTCGCCGATGCGGTTCTTCTTCGTCTTGCCCTCGTCCTTGTGGTAGCTGAATCCGCCGGTGTTCATCTTGATGTAGACGGTGCCGAGTTCGCCGGCGGGCAGCCGCTCGCCGTCGTCGTCGAAGATGGCGAGCTCGCTGATCGGCCAGGCCTTGCCGACGGTTCCCGGCTTCTTCAGCCAGTCCTCGGCCGTCGCGAAGGCGCCGCCCCCCTCGCTCGCCGCGTAGTACTCCTCCACGCACCCGCCCCACCAGTCGATCATCGCCCGCTTGACGTGGTCGGGGCAGGGTGCGGCGCCGTGGATGGCGTGCCGCATGGAGGAGACGTCGTAGGCGTCCTTGGTCTCCTGCGGGAGTGCGAGCAGCCGGTGGAACTGGGTCGGCACCATGTGGGTGTGCGTGCAGGCGTGCTCGTCGATCAGGCGCAGCATCTCCTCGGCGGTCCACTTGTCCATCAGGACCAGCGGGTGCCCGATGTGCAGGGCCGCGGCGGCGAACTGCAGAACGGCCGTGTGGTAGAGCGGCGAGCACACGAGGTGGACGTTGTCGTCGAAGGCGCGGATACCGAAGATGCCGAGGAAGCCGCCGAGGTACGTCTCCTCCGGGAGCTTGCCGGGCAGCGGGCGGCGGATGCCGCGCGGCCGGCCGGTGGTGCCGGAGGTGTAGTTCATGACCCAGCCGAGCGTGCGGTCGGCGGGGGCGGTGTCCGGCCGGCCGTCGAGCAGCTCGCCGTACGGGCGGAAGCCCGCGACCGCTCCGACCGCGTAGCGGTGGCTCGCGGGCAGGCCCGCCTCGTCGGCCGCGGCGGTGGCCGCGGCGGCGAACCGTTCGTGGGCGATGAGGACCTTGGCTCCGGAGTCGGAGACGATCCAGGCGATCTCGGGGCCGACGAGGTGGTGGTTGACCGGGACGAGGTAGAACCCGGCTTGGGAGGCGGCCAGGTAGGCCGTGAGGAACTCGACGCTGTTGGGGAGGACGACGGCGAAGACGTCGCCCCGCTCCATCCCGGCGGCGCGCAGGCCGTGCACGAGGCGGTTGACGTCGGCGTGCAGCCGGGCGGCGGACCAGGTCTCGCCCTCCGGGGTGACGAGGACGGTGCGCTCGGGGTCGGCGGCCGCCTGGGCCCAGAAGCCGTTGGGGGGCGTGTCGGTCATCTTGTCCACTCCTCAGATCCTCAGGCCCGGCCGGCGATGCGGGTGATGCGGTCGATCGCGCGCTCGAAGCCGCTGGTGAGGTCGTCGAAGACGGCCTGGACGCTGCGTTCGCTGTTCATCCGGCCGACGATCTGCCCGACGGGCGTGCCGAGCAGCGGCTGGATCTCGTACTTCTGGATGCGGGACACGGCTTCCGCGACGAGGAGTCCCTGCAGGGGCATCGGCAGTGCGCCGGGGCCCTCCGGGTCGTCCCACGCATCGGTCCACTCGGTGCGCAGCTGGCGGGCGGGCTTGCCGGTGAGTGCGCGGGAGCGGACGGTGTCCCCGGAGCCGGCGGCGAGCAGCTTCTCGGTGAGGGCGCGGGAGTGCATGTCCGCCTCGGTGGTGGTCAGCCAGAGGGATCCCAGCCAGGCGCCCTGGGCGCCGAGGGCCAGTCCGGCCGCGATCTGCTCGCCGCTTCCGATGCCGCCGGCGGCGAGGACCGGGAGCGGGGCGACGGCCTCGACCACCTCGGGCACCAGGACCATCGTGGCGATGTCGCCGGTGTGTCCGCCCGCCTCGTAGCCCTGGGCGACGACGATGTCGATGCCTGCCTCGGCGTGCCGGCGGGCGTGCTTGGCGCTGCCGGCGAGGGCGGCGACGAGGACGCCGTGGTCGTGGGCGCGCGCGATGACGTCGGCGGGCGGGGAACCGAGTGCGTTCGCCAGGAGTTTGATGGGGTAGTCGAAGGCGACGTCGAGCTGGTTGCGGGCGACCTGTTCCATCCAGCCGGTGATGCGCCAGCCGGAGGCCTCGCCCTCGGGAAGTTCGGGTACGTGGTGTTTGGCGAGGGTGTCGCGGACGTACTCCCGGTGCGCGGCCGGGATCATCGCCTCGATATCGGCCTCGCTGACACCGTCGACGGCCTTCTTCGCGGGCATGACCACGTCGAGCCCGTAGGGCTTGCCGTCGGTGTGCTCCTGCATCCAGTCGAGGTCGCGCTTCAGGTCGTCGGGGGCGGTGTAGCGGACCGCACCGAGCACCCCGAACCCGCCCGCGCGGGTGATGGCAGCGGCCACCGCCGGGAAGGGCGTGAAGCCGAAGATGGCGTGCTCTATTCCCAGTTTTCTGCTCAGCTCCGTCTCCATGGGCGGCAGGATGCCGCAGCCCGGCCGCCGAGGGAAGAGGTTTTCTGATGCAGCGTCAGATTCTTTGCCGGCCGGTCACCGCGGGGCCCGCGTCGTGAGCGGGCAGATACTCGGGAGGGCACGACGGTGGACGGGAGGACCGGTCATGAAGACACGACGGGCAGCCGGGAACGACGGTGACACGAAGGGCTCCGGAACGACCGGCCCGACGGCGCCCGATGACGGCGACAGCACGCCCGGGGCAGAGGACGGCGGTCCCGGGGCGGACGGGGTCGGGCCCAGGGCGGAAGGCGCCGGAAGCGGGGCGGACGGCGGCGCAAGCGCGCGCGGGCTCAGCCGGCGGCGGCTCGGGGCGCGGCTGCTGGCGCTGGGCGGTGTGCTCGCACTCCAGGCCGCGCTGCCCGGGGCCGCGGGGGCCTCCGGAGGGCCGGCCGAGCGGCGCGCGCTCCAGGGGCTGCGGCTTCGGTACGGGTCCGCCCGCCAGGCCGGACTGCTGGAGAGGCATCTCGAAGGGGTGGCGGACGAGGCACGGCGCTTCCTCGGCCCCTCCCCCGAACACCCTTACTACGCCGGGGCCGTGGTCCTCGCCGGGCGGGGCCGCACGGTGGCGCTGCACCGGGCGATGGGTGACGCCGTCCGGTACGCCGACTACGACGGCCGCACCGACCGGGTCCGGGAGTTCCCCGCTGCCCAGCGGATCGCGATGGCCGAGGACACGGTCTTCGACCTGGCCTCCCTGTCGAAGCTGTTCACCTCGCTGCTGGCCGTGCAGCAGATGGAGCGCGGGCGGCTGGAGCTCGAGGCGCCGGTGAAGCGGTACCTGCCCGAGTTCACGGGCGGCGGCAAGGAGTCGATCACCGTACGCCAGCTCCTCACGCACACCTCGGGGCTGCGGTCCTGGGCCCCCTTCTACCAGGAGCCCACCCGGGCAGGTCAGTTGAGGCTGCTGTGGTCGGTAAGCCCACAGGAAACCCCGGGGACGGTCTACCGCTACTCCGACCTCAACCTCATCGCCCTCCAACTGCTCTTGGAACGGATCACCGGCCACACGCTGGACCTCCTGCTCCAGGACGAGATCACCACTCCACTCGGCATGCACCGCACCCGTTACAACCCACCGCTCTCCTGGCGCCGGGTCACGGCCGCCACCGAGGTCCAGCGCCCGCCCTGGTCCGGGCTGGACCGCGGGCTCGTCTGGGGCGAGGTCCACGACGAGAACGCGCACGCGCTGGGCGGCGTCGCCGGCCACGCCGGGGTCTTCGGCACCGCCTGGGACCTGGCAATCCTCGCCCGCACGCTCCTCGACGGCGGGGTCTACGCCGGCAAGCGCATCCTGCGCCCCGCCTCCGTCGAGCTCCTCTTCACCGACTACAACACCGCCTTCCCCGGCGACGACCACGGCCTGGGCTTCGAGCTCTACCAGCACTGGTACATGGGAGCCATGGCCACCCCTCACTCCGCCGGCCACACCGGATTCACCGGCACCTCCCTGGTCCTGGACCCCTCCACGGACTCCTTCCTGATCCTCCTGGGCAACTCCGTGCACCCCGTGCGCACCTGGCGCGCGGGCAGCGCGCCCCGCGTCGCCGTCGGCAACCGCTTCGCCCGCGCCGTCCCCGTCCGCACGAAGCACGGCGGCCCGGCCTGGTACTCCGGCATGGAGACCGGCGGCTCGGGCACCCTGACCCTCCCGCCCCTGACCCCCGCCACCGGCTCCGCCCGGCTGCGCTGCGCACTGTGGTGGGACACCGTGCCCGGCGCGGGAGCGCTGCACCTGGAGGCCTCCGCCGACGGCCAGACCTGGGAGCCGCTCCCCTTCACCACCGTCCGCACCACCGGCGGAGCCGCCGAACCCTGGCCGCAGGGTTCCGTCTCCGGCTGGTCGGGCCGCATCTGGCACCGCCTCGAAGCCCCGCTCACCGCCTGGGCCGGCCGCGAGGTCCGCCTCCGCTTCCGCCACACCGCCCAGGGCCGCTACGTGGGCCGCGGAGCCTACGTGGACATCGTGCGCGTCTCGGAACCCTCCCACCTCCTCTTCGCCGAGGACCGCCCCGCGGACGCCGCCCGCATCGAGGCGACGGGCTGGTCCCGCTCGGCGGACTGAAGGCGGCGCGCGCCACGGAGGCCCGGGCGTGGCCAAGGCCCGGCCACGACCTGGGCACGCGCGCGACCCGGAATCAGGTGCGACCTGGGCGCAGGGCGCGGCTAGGCCAGGGCCGCGTCGATCATCCTGCGGGTCACGGCCGCCAGTTCGGCGAGGTCCGGGGCGGGGCGGGTGCGGGCGAGCGCGCCCGCAAGGCGGTCGTAGAGGAGTCCGTCGGCCCACGCGACCAGGAGTTCGGCGGACTCGCCCGGCCGGGCGGCGCCGAGTGCCGCGAGGATCCCGGCGGCCCGGTCCCGCGAGCCCTGCCCGGCCCGGTGGAGCTCCGTCGCCAGCTCCGGGTTCCGGGCGGCCTCCAGGCTCAGCTCGAAGCGCGCCAGTTGCCGGGACCGCCCCGAGGTCAGCCATCGGTACAGCAGCGCGGCGAGCGCCGCGGCGACGGCGTCCCGGTCCGTCGGTGAAGGCGAAGGCGAAGGTGAAGGCGACGGCGACGGCGACGAGGTGGCGTCCCCGTCGAAGTCACCGAGGTCCAGCTCGGCCAGCCGCGCGTAGCAGGCGCCGATCAGCGCCGTCCTCGTACGGAAGTAGTACGAGGTGCTGCCCGCCGGAAGCCCGGCCGCGCCGTCGACCGCCCGGTGGGTCAGACCGCGCAGCCCGGCGGCGGCCACGAGGTCGATCGCGCTGTCCGCGATCAGGGTTCTGCGGTCGCTTCCACGCTCGGAGGAGTGCATACCGTCACTCTACAAGTGTAGAGTGACGACCATGCCCTCTACATCTGTAGAGGGCATGGGGAACACGGAGGGGACGGCCATGACTCGACGTCGAGCGCTGGTGGTGGGAGCGGGGATCGGCGGACTCACCGCGGCGGTGGCACTGCACCGTCGCGGCTGGGACGTCACCGTCTGCGAACGCGCGACGGAGCCGTCCGCCGCCGGCGCGGGAATCGTGCTCGCCCCCAACGCCCTGCGCGCCTTCGACGCCATCGGCTTCGACGCCGCCCGCGCGACGGGGCACGCCACCCCCGCCGCGATGGACCTGCGCCGCCCCGGCGGCCGCCTGCTGAGCCGCGCCGACGGCGCCGCGCTGACCGCCCGGTACGGCCGGCCCCCGCTCGCCGTGCACCGCCCGGCCCTGTCTGCGGCCCTGGCCGCCGCACTCCCCGACGGCGCCCTCCGGTACGGCACGGCGGTGACCGCCATCGAGGACGCGGACGGGCGGCCGGCCGTCCACACCTCGGCCGGCGCCCTCACCGCCGACGTGGTCATCGCCGCCGACGGCATCCACAGCCCGATCCGCCGCCAGTACTTCCCGGCCCATCCCGGCCTGCACCACAGCGGGGAGACCGCCTGGCGGACCGTCCTTCCCGCAGGCGGCCCGCCCGTGCGCGCCGCCTGCGAAACCTGGGGCCGCGGGGAGCGCTTCGGCGTCGTCCCGCTCGCCGACGGCCGCGTGTACCTCTACGCCACCGCGGTCGTCCCCGGGGGCTACCGGCCCGCCGACGTCCGCACCGAACTCCTGCGCCGCTACGGCACCTGGCACGACCCGATCCCCGCCCTGCTGGAGCGGATCGACCCGGCGGCCGTGCTCCAGCACGACCTGTACGACCTCGCCGCCCCGCTCCCCCGCTTCCACCAGGGCCGGCTGGCATGGCTCGGTGACGCGGCGCACGCCATGACCCCCAACCTCGGCCAGGGCGGCTGCCAGGCCGTCGAGGACGCCGCCGTCCTCGCGCACCTGCTGGACGGAGCCGACGTACCGGCCGCCCTGGCCGCCTACAGCGCGGCCCGCTGCGCCCGCACCGACGCCCTGCGCATCCGCTCCCGCCGCGCGGGCCGGGTCGCCGCCCTCACGCACCCGCTCGCGGTGGCCGCCCGCGACCTCGCCGTCCGTGCCACCCCGGCCCGCGCCGCGCGCCGCGCCCTGGACGACCTGTTCGCCTTCGACCTGTCCGGCGTCGACGGGTTCACGCTTCCGGATTAGGCCGGAACGCGACCGTGCCCTGTGGCGTCGACGCTCGTTGTTGTGGTTCGTTGACCGTTCAACACGAGGGCAGGAGAAGCCACATGAGCGACATCGACTGGGACAACCCGATCGACCCCAAGCCGGGATGGACCCTGGATCACGTCAAGCTGTACGTCGGTTCGGGCGGGACCGAGGGCCAGTACTGGAACAACACCCAGACCCTGCTGCTCACCACCATCGGCCGCAAGTCCGGCAAGCCGGTGCGGACCCCGCTCATCTACGGCGAGGACGAAGGCCGCTACCTCATCGTCGCCTCCAAGGGCGGCGACCCCGCGGACCCGCTCTGGTACCGGAACCTCAGCGAGCACCCCGAGGTCCGGGTGCAGGTCGGCCCCGAGGTCCGGCAGGGGATCGCGCGGACCGCGACCTCCGAGGAGCGCGCCCGGTTCTGGCCGCTGATGGTCAAGCACTGGCCCTCGTACGACGAGTACCAGACCAAGACCAGCCGGGAGATCCCGATCGTCGTGATCGACCCCGTGTCCTGACCCGCCTGAGCCGCCTGAGCCGCCTGAGCCGCCTGATCCGCCCGAGCTCCCGATCCGCACCCGGGCGCTTCCCGGGGAGGGAGCCCCGAGGCCTCAGTGCCCCAGTACCGCCATCGCCGCGTTGTGGCCGGGGACCCCGCTGACGCCGCCGCCGCGAACCGCCCCCGCGCCGCACAGCAGTACGTTGCGGTGGGCGGTCTCCACGCCCCAACGGCCTCCGCCCTCCTCCGCGTACGGCCAGGACAGGTCCCGGTGGAAGATGTGCCCGCCGGGCAGGCGCAGTTCGCGCTCCAGGTCGAGCGGGGTCTTGGCCTCGATGCACGGGCGGCCGTCGGCGTCGAAGGCCAGGCAGTCGGTGAGCGGTTCGGCCAGGTGGGCGTCGAGCTGGGCGAGGGTGGCGGCGAGCAGCACCTCCCGCGCCCCCTGGTCGTCCTTTTCGAACAGCCGCGCCGGGGTGTGCAGTCCGAAGAGGGTCAGGGTCTGGTAGCCCTGCGCCGCCAGCTCGGGCCCCAGGATCGTCGGGTCCGTCAGCGAGTGGCAGTAGATCTCCGAGGGCGGCACGGAGGGCAGTTCGCCGGCCGCGGCCTCCGCGTGGGCCCGGGCGAGCTGTTCGTACCCCTCCGCGATGTGGAAGGTGCCCCCGAAGGCCTCGCGCGGGTCGACGGAGGTGTCCCGCAGCCGGGGCAGGCGGCGCAGCAGCATGTTGACCTTGAGCTGGGCGCCCTCGGGGGCCGGCTGCGCCGGTTCCTCCCCCAGGAGTTCGGCCAGCGCGCGCGGCGAGGCGTTGACGAGCACCACCCGGCCGGCGACGCGCCCCTCGCCCGTCGCCGTACGGAAGGTCACCTCGGCCGGGACGGTCGTGCCGTCCGTGTCGATGCGCAGCGCCTCGTGCCCGGTGGCGATCTCCGCCCCGGCCGCCAGCGCGGACGCCGCCAGCGCGTCGGTGAGCGCGCCCATGCCGCCGACCGGTACGTCCCAGTCGCCGGTGCCGCCGCCGATGACGTGGTAGAGGAAGCAGCGGTTCTGTGCCAGGCCCGGGTCGTGGGCGTCGGCGAACGTGCCGATCAGCGCGTCGGTGAGGACGACCCCGCGCACCAGGTCGTCGGCGAACTCCCGCTCGACGGCCCGTCCGATCGGCTCCTCGAACAGCATCCGCCAGGCCGCCTCGTCGTCCAGCCGCGCCCGCAGTTCGGCGCGCGTGGGCAGCGGTTCGGTCAGCGTCGGGAAGAGGCGTTCGGCGGCCCGCCCGGTGGTCCCGTAGAAGGCGCGCCAGTTCTCGTACTCCCGCTCCGAGCCGGTCAGCCGCGCGAAGGACTCCCGGGTGCGCGCCTCGCCGCCGCCGACCAGCAGTCCGCCGGGGCGTCCGGCGCGCTCGACGGGGGTGTACGAGGAGACCGTGCGCCGGCGCACCTCGAAGTCCAGTCCCAGCTCGCGCACGATCTTCGCCGGGAGCAGCGAGACGAGGTAGGAGTAGCGGGACAGACGGGCGTCGACGCCCGGGAACGGCCGGGTGGACACGGCGGCCCCGCCGGTGCGGCCGAGCCGCTCCAGGACGAGGACCGAGCGGCCCGCCCTGGCCAGGTAGGCGGCGGCGACGAGGCCGTTGTGGCCCCCGCCCACGATCACCGCGTCGTACACGTCGTGCCCGAAGCCCCGTGAGGTCGTCATGGCTCTTGGTAACACACCTGGCCGAGCCGCTCCAGACAGTGCGCCTCGTCGGCGTGGGCGGCGACCGTGTCGGGATGGCCGTCGCCGAGCGAGCGCTCGCGGATGCCGGAGAGTTCCCGGTAGACCGGCAGCGCCTGGTCCCAGCGGCCCAGCCGGCCCAGTCCCACGGCGAGTTCGCGGCGGCTGACCAGGGTGTCGGGGTGTTCGGGGCCGAGCGTGCGGGCCCGCGCCTCGCCCACCTGCCGGGCTTCGGCGACCGCTTCCTCCCAGCGTTCCAGGCGCCCGAGGTTCACCCCGAGGACGTGGCGGGCCCGCAGCGTCTCCGGGTCGGCGGCCCCGTAGGCGCGGGTGCGGTCGCGGACCAGGTCCCGGAACAGGTCCAGGGCCTGGGCCGAGCGCCCGGTCCGGCCGAGCGCGATCCCGGCCTCGTAGCGTGCGGCCAGCGTGTCGGGGTGGTCGCGGCCGAGCACCCGCTCGCGTACGGCCGCGATGTGCCGGAAGGCCTCCAGGGCCTCCTCCCAGCGGTCCAGACGTCCCAGGGCGTACGCCACCTCGTACCGGGTCAGCAGGGTGTCCGCGTGTTCGGCCCCCAGGACGGCAGCCCGGTCGGCGGCCACCTCGGCGGCGGCGGCGTGGGCCTCGGCGAAACGACCGAGGGCGCCCAGCGCGCAGGCCAGGTTGTGCCGGCAGCGCAGGGTGTCGGGGTGGATCCGGCCCACGGTCCGCTCCCGGGCGGCGAGCACCGCGCGGTAGCCCTCGTACGCCTCCTGGTGGCGGCCGAGCAGGCCCGTCTCGTACGCCGCCTCCTGTCGCGCAGCCAGGGTGTCCGGGTGGTCGGGGCCGAGCACCCGGGCGCGCCCTTCGGCGACGGCCGCGTACCCGGCGAGGGCCTCCGCGGTACGGCCCGCCCGGCTCAGGGCGAAGGCCCGCGCGTGGCCGGCGTCGAGCGCGGCCGGGCCCGAGGGGGCGGGGCCGGGGCCGTGCGGGAGCCCGTAGGCGGCGGTGAGACGCGGGTCCTCGGCCGGACGCGGGCGTACGACGGTGGGCGCGGCCGGAGCCGGGGGGCCGGAAGCCGCCGCGCCCCTGGGGACGGGGCCGGTGGCGTCGGGGGCGGCTCCCGCGGACGTCGGGTGCTGCCCGCCCGGGCGTGCGGCGGTCCAGGAACCGGTGAGGACGGCCCACTCCCCGCTCGCGGGGCGGGCCTCGATGCCGGCCTTGCGCCCGGCGGTCATCCCGCCGGCCCACTCGGGCAGCGGCGGGTGCGCCCCGGTCGCCGAGCCGGGGCCGAGCCGCGCCTCGACGAGCTGCCGGTGCAGGTGGCGGGCGTCGCCCGGCCGGTCCTCGGGGCATTTGGCGAGCAGGTCGAGCACCAGCCGCTCGAAGGCGACCGGCAGTTCGGGGCGGTGCTCGCGCGGCGGCACGGGCGCGGTGTCCCGGTGGCCGACCAGCACGGACCAGGAGTCGCCGAGGTCGAAGGGCGGGGCTCCGGTGGCGATCTCGTACAGGACGCAGCCGAGGGAGTAGAGGTCGCTGCGGTGGTCCACCTCGCCGCCCGCGATCTGCTCGGGCGACATGTAGTGCGGGGTGCCCATGGCCATGCCGCCGCCGGTCAGCTTCGCGGTGAAGCCGATGTCGGCGGCCAGCCGGGCGATGCCGAAGTCGCAGATCTTCACCGTGCCGTCGGTGAGCCGCATGATGTTGGCGGGCTTCAGGTCACGGTGGACGACGCCCTGCTCGTGGGTGTAGCCGAGGGCGGCCGCCATCTGCTCGGCGATGTCGACGACCACGTCCACGGGGAGCGGGCGCGCGTCGTTGTCCTCCAGGAGCTGGCTGAGGTTGCGGCCCTCGAGGAGCTCCATGACGAGGTAGAGGGGGCCACCGGCCGCGCTGTCGTCGCCGAAGTCGTGGACGACGGTGACGCCGCGGTGCTGGAGGGAGGCGGCGACCCGCGCCTCGCGGCGGAAGCGCTCGCGCAGCACCTGGGTGAAGTGGGTGTCCTGCTCGGGCCCGATGGGCTTGAGGCACTTGACGGCGACCTGCCGGCCCAGCGACTCGTCGCGGGCCCGCCACACCTCGCCCATGCCGCCGCGGCCGATCAGATCGAGCGACCGGTACCGGCCCTGGATCAGTCTGGACTCCGCCATGTCTTGAAGTCGCCCCCGTGTGTCGTGCTATGCCCTCCCCGGCCGGTCCAGTATGGCCGCTGATGTACGCAGTGTGTACGGCGCGGGGCGGCTCCCGGGGCCCATGCGGCGCATCGCTTTCAAGATGTGACCTGGAGGCAGCTTCCAGCGCAGACCTGCGGGAATGCTGCGCAGCAGGCTACCGGTGAGACGCAGGCGGCGCGTGACGCTGCGCGGGGCCGGTGCGGGGCGGCCGTACATCTGGTGCGCCCAGGCCGGGAGGGATCCGTAGGCGAGCGCGGCGAGCGGTCGCCACACCAGGTTTCGGCCAGGGACGAGGAGGGGGTGGATGGGCGGGGCGCACAGGAAGGCGTCGACGGCGCGGGCGTCGGGTCCGGCGGCGAGCTCGGGGCGGATCCGCTCGAAATAGGCGGCCAGGGCCGCGGTGTCCCCCGGTACCCCGGACGGGTCGAGGCCGACGAGACGGGCGTTGACACGGTTCTCGGCCACGTAGCGGTCCGCCTGCGCGGCGCTGAGCGGGACCCCGGAGCGGCGCAGGACGTGCAGGAAGCTGTCGATCTGGGCGCAGTGGATCCAGAGCAGCAGTTCGGGCTCGTCCACGCGGAACGATGCGCCGGTGGCCGGATCGGTCGCCGACAGCATGGTGTGGATCTTGCGGACACGGGCGCCGGCCCGTTCGGCGGCCCCGGTGGTGCCGTAGGTGATGGTGCCGACGAAATCGGCGGTGCGCAGCAGGCGCCCCCAGGCGTCGCCCCCGCCGTTCTCCCCGCTGAAGGCGGAGCTGTTCTCCATGACCCCGCGGACCGCGCGCGGATGCAGGGCCTGGAGGTAGAGCGCGCGGACCCCGGCGATCCACATGATCGGGTCGCCGTGGCACTGCCAGGTCACGGACGACGGACCGTACAGCCCGGGGTCGGATCCGACGGCCACGGTGTCTCCCATCCCCGTACCTCCTTGCCGCTGGGACCACGGCCTGTGACTCCAGCGTACGAGGCGTACGGGCGCGACGGCCAGGGCACGCCGGGTGCTCAGTCCGCCTCGCCGCCGAGGTCCGCGAGGCGGCGCCGTGCGTCCTCCACGAGCGGGTCCTCGAGGGCGTCGAAGATCGCCACCGCTTGGGCCAGCGCCTGGCCCGCCTCGACGGGGCGGCCGGCCGAGGCGAGTTGTTCGCCCAGGTCGAGGAGCGAGCAGGCCAGTCCGAAGCGGTCGCCGACGCGTCGGCGTACGTCGACGGCCTGTCGGTACCACTCGATCGCCTCGCTCGTCCGGCCGGCTGTGCGGCACACGTCTCCGAGCCCGTGCAACGCCTTGCCCACCGTGGGCAGATCGGCCGTCGCCCGTGCTCCGCCGAGCGCCCGCTCGAACTCGGCGTACGCCTGGTCGGGCCTGCCCAGGTCGAGTTCCAGTGCGGCGATCTCGGTCAGGGCGATCGACACGCTGCGCTGGATACCGCACTCCCGGTGGATGGCCAGTGCCTGGCGCTGCTGTTCCAGCGCCTCGGCGGGCCGTCCCAGCAGACGCAGGGTCCAGGCCACGTTGTAGATGCAGGTCGCCTCCCAGTGGCGGTCCCGGATCTCGCGGCTGATCCCCAGCGCTTCCGTGAAATGCCCGAGCGCGTCCTCGTGGCGTTCCAGGTCGGACTCCGCGCCGCCGACGCAGATCAGCCCCCATGCCTCGGCCCACCGGTCATCCTCCCGGCGGGCCGCGTCGACCGCGATCGCGGACAGTTCCAACCGGTACGTGTCGCGCCGCTGCAAACGCAGGAAGTAGACCAGCGCCACCGGCAGTTTCCATGCCACGTCATCGAAGCCGAGTTCGACGGCCTGATGGACGGCGCGGACGAGACTCGGGAGTTCGCCATCGCACCAGGCGATGGCCTCATCGTGACCGGAGAACGGCGCCGGTCCCCGGTCCGTGTCGTGGTCCAGCGGCACGTGCTTCCGGTCAGGAGCCAGAACACGGTCGCAGGCGTCCACCATCCGAAGGTAGTACGACAACTCGCGGCGCAGCGCGCCCTGTCGGTCCCACGGCGTTTCCTCCTCCTCCACGCGCTCCCCTGCATAGTCGCGGAGCAGGTCGTGGTACCGGTACCGCCCTCCTCCCGTTGCCTCGAGCATGTTGAGGGCATCCAGCTTGTCGAGGATGCGCCGGGTTTCGTTCTCGGGGCGGTCGATCAGTGCGGCGGCTGCCGGGACGGAGAAGTCGGGACCGGCGTGGAGGGCGAGCAGGCGGAAGGCTCGGGCAATCGTCGCGGGCAGTCCTTGGTAGGACCACGAGAGCACCATCCGGGCATCCATCCCCTCATCCAGTGTGGAGAGCGCGTCGAGTCGGTCGCCGTCGCGCGCCAGCTCTGCGACCGGCCCGCTCAGAGACGGGGCGTCGCTCGCTCTTTCCGCCACGATCCTGATGAAGAGCGGCATACCGCCGCAGCGGAGCACGAGTTCGGTGGCGGCCCGTGTGTCCCGGTGCCGCGAGAGGCGCTCCACCAGGAGAACCGCCTCGGGAACGTCGAGCGGCCTCACGGGCAGGGGCGTGGCCCCGTCCACCGCGGTCAGACTGCCGAGGCGGTTTCTGCTGGTGACGAGCGTGAAGCAGCCCGGCGACGACGGAAGCAGCGGCCGTACCTGTTCCGCACTCCGCGCGTTGTCCGCCACGACCAGCAGGCGTTTCCCGTGGGCCAGCGAGCGGAACAGCGCCGCCATGGCGTCCAGATCGTCCGCCACCCCGTCGACCGATGCGTTCAGGGCGTGCAGAAAGCCGTGGAGGACGTCCTCGGGCCGCAGCGGGGCCCGTTGGTCGTAGCCGCAGAGGTTGACGTACAACTGGCCGTCGGGAAAGGCGTCTTGATGCTCGTGCGCCCAGTGCACGGCGAGGCCGCTCTTCCCCACCCCGGCCGGGCCGGAGATCATGGCGATGCCATTCCCGGCCACGGCCAGCTCGTCCAGCCTGTGCAGCGCGTCGCTGCGGTTCGTGAAGTGGGTTACCGCCCGCGGCAGTTGCCTCGGTACCGGCAACACCCTCGGCCCGGTGTTCACGCCGCCGTGGATGGTCGCGGCAAGGACGACGTTCCCGGCCTGTCCGGCGTAGGTGTTGGTACCGCCGTCTGCGGTCATGGGCCTTCTCTCCGGGTCCGGCTGTTCGTACGTGTCCCGCCCGTACCTGGTCGTCCGGGCGGTACGCCCCGCACCCCGGGGCGGCCGTCGGCGGACAGCCGGTCGAGGGCGGCCCGCAGGCCGGCCGTGAAGCGGACGCCCGCTGCTTCCATCGGCACCTGGGCTGCCAGGGCGTCCACGGTGATGTCTGCCCGGTTCAGGTACCGCCGGAACGCGGCCGCGGCTTCCTCCTGCCGCTCCGGAGCGGCTCCGCGCGGTAGCTCCGCGGAACGCGCACCCCACAGCTCCGCGAGGGCCACGTGGGCGTAGAGACCGTGGAGGACCTGCCGGGCCGGCAACGGCTCGGGCCGCCACGGTACGGACAGCCGGGCGGCGTCCTGCGCCGTGAAGAACGCGTACGCGTCCAGCAGTGCGGCCAGCTTGGTGTGCTGGAACTCGCCCAGCAGGGCAGCGGCCGGGTCCGGGCCTGCCCTCCCCTCAGGCCTCCGTCGCAGGCCCAGGCCGACGCCGCCGAACGCGCGCCTCGAAGGGCGGTCACGGACACCGGGCTCCGTCTCCGCGTACCGGAGCGGGACGACCGCACGCAGTCCCGCTCTCATCGTCGCTGCGTAGGCGGGGACCAGCCGCGCGAGTTCACTTCCCGCCCCGGCGAGCGCGGTCCTCCAGGTGTCCCACTCGGGTGTGGCCAGGCGGCCGAGAGCGGGCCGGTCCTCGTCGGCGCGGTAGGGGTCGAGGTCCTCGACGGCAACGGGGAGCGAGGCCGCGGTCAGCCGTCTGATCACGAGCGGCCCGCCACCTGCCGGGTGGCCGTCCCCGAGCGACACGACCGCGGTGGGCCCGTCGCCTCGGACCCGTAGCGCGCCCACGCCTGGCAGATGGACCAGCCCGGCTCTCACCGGTAACGGCAGGCTCACGTCCACGCCGGCCCGCCAGGCGACGGCAGCCGCGACGCCGGCGATGTGCGCTCTGTCCCGTTCACCCTCACCGAAGCCGACGGGGCGCCGGCAGCGGTCCGCCCACGCCTGCACGAAAGGGTGACGAAGGACGTCCCGGGTCTCGGCCGGATGACGCTTCTCCAGCTCCAGCAGCAGGTCCCAGCCTTCGGAGGCCGCAGCTCCCAGGGGCGACCGGCCGGCCGGCCGAGCGGCCGTGCCCGCCACCAGGGTCTTCGTCAGGATGAGTTGCATCTCCTGGAGCGCACGGACGCCTTCTGCGGTCCCCGCCCCTGCCGCGAACGCCTCGAAGGCGCCTGCCGGCAGGTGGTCGGTGACGCGGCGCCGTCCACCGGGGCTGGCAGCGGCCGGGCGCCCGGCGTGCGCCGCCGGCACCTCGGTCGCCAGGACCAGGAGGTCGGCGCAGTACACCGACGGGTTGTCGAAACCGCCCGCGGAGCTGTAGCGGTGGGCGTAGAGACCGCCACCGCAGGTCCGCATCACCGGGCAGGCCATGCAGGTCGCGCTCAGCTCCGCATGGCGCTCGTTCCGCGCGGCGATGCCGGGGTGGGACATGAGGCTGTCCAGGCTGTGGGTGAAGACGGACATGCCGGTGGCGGGTGCGCCCGCATAAGCGGTCTTCAGGGAATCGGCCTGCTCCCACGAGCCGTCGGTGTCCACCACCGCGAGGGTGACCGGTCTGAGCCCCACCGCTTCACTTCCGCTGGGTTCGCCCCGGGACGCGGCCGTCAAGGCGTCGAACAGCCGGATGGGAACCGGCGCCCCGTCGGCGAGCCAGCGGGAGTGGACGCGGCCGAGCCAAGCGGCATAGGGAGCCGGTGATTCTCCGTGGCGCGGTGGCGGATTCTCCCAGGTCGCATGGGGGAACAGTAAGTCCACCCGGGGTGGCGACTCCGCCAGTATTGCTTCGTACACCGCGATCGGGTCGTTCGCCAGATCTACTGTGCACAGAATCCCGCCGTAGAGATGACGGAATTCAGGACGCCTCAGCAGCTCGAGGGCCCGGAGGACCCCGGTATGACTGCTGCGGCCGCTCGCATATCGGCGGTGCCGGTCGTTGGCCGTCCGGTCACCGTCGAGCGAGACCCCGACCTGGATGCCGAGTTCGTCGAACAGCCTGCAGAATCTTTCGTTGAGCAACACGCCATTGGTCTGCACCTGAAGCCCGAGCCGGAATTCACCACCGACGACGTCGCGCAGCGTGAGGGCGATCTCCCGCAGGCGTTTCGTTCCGAGAAGGAGCGGTTCTCCGCCGTGGAGGCTGATGCGAACCACGGAGAGCTGATGACGACGACCGTGCTCCGCGATACGCGCCGCCGCTTGAGCCACCACTTCCGGACTCATCGTCCGCGGTTTCTCGCGCCAGCTCTGATCTGCGTGCTCGTAGACATAGCAATGGTCGCAGGCTAGATTGCAGCCGCCGTGTACCTTCAGGACGAATTGGTCGATGGCAGGAGACACTCATCGCCGCCGATGGAAGATTGGAAGGACGCCCTCACCTCAGGCACGACGGGATGGAAGATCAGCGAATCGCCAGAGATTTCCGATGAGAATGCCGCCCTCCGCTCGGGAATCTCGGGAATCTCGGGATTGAAGATCAGCGAACGGAATTCAGCAGCCGTGACGGCCGAATCGGAGACAAGCCTCGACAGGGTGAGATTCCCGATGTCGGGGAGGGGCCGCCCGGCGGGGTCGCTCATGATCACCTTTTCTGTCATAGCGGAAGGCATGATCCATGAAGGGTGCACACAGGCTCGCTCACGCGGAGGACCGCGGGCCTCAGAATAGCATCCGACTATCCACATTCCCAGGTTTGTTGGATACATCCGATCCTGATCGGCGTACACTCGGGCCGATGATTATCGAATCGGCACAGGGGTCACAAGTAACCCTCCGGGCGGTGACGGCGGAGGACCGGGAAAGATTCGTCGAACTGGCGCGGATGAGCGCCGACCTCCATCACCCATGGGTGGTGACGCCGTGTACGCCGGGTGGATTCTCGGCCTACCTGGCGAGGGTCGACGGAGGGACCGCCGTCGGCATGGTGGTCTGCCTCAAGGACTGCGCCGACCTGGTCGGGACGATCAGTATCAGCGGCATCGTCCGAGACCCCTACCACCGGGGCGTGCTCGGTTACGCCGCGTTCCTGCCCTACGCGGGCCGGGGCTACATGTCCGAGGGGGTCGCACTCGCGGTGCGCTACGCCTTCGACCAGTTGGACCTCCACCGCGTGGAGGCCGACATCCAACCCGGAAACACCGCCTCGCTGAAACTCGTCCGGCGACTCGGCTTCCGGAAGGAAGGCGTCTCACCCGGTTTCATCAAGATCGGCGGAGTGTGGCGCGACCACGAACGCTGGGCCATCACGCGAGAAATGAGGCTCCCCCGGGTCCCTCACCAGCAACCCGGCTGTCCGCCGGAGAGCGACGGGGTGCACGTCATTGGATCGTGAACCCGCCGTGGATGTCACGGGTCATGACGACGTTCTCGGCCTGACCCTGGAACGAATTGACGGCGCCGCCGTTCGTCACCTGGCTCCACAGGTCCTGGCATTCCTCGCGGAACGCGGGGTCGCGCGTGAACTCCTCGCCCAGGGCGGCCGAGAGCTCTTCCTGGGACTCCATATCGGGCACAGTGCCGTTCGGACGGCCGGCGAAGCGCTCCCTGATTCTCCGCAGAAGGGCCGCCGAAGCGGCCCCCGCAGACTCACCTGCTCCGGTGGCGACACCGGCGGCGAGGGCTCCGGCGATGGCGAGGGACAGAGGGTCCATTCGAGTCCTCCACGGTGAAGGTGGCCCGTCCATCATGAGGCCGTGGCCCGACGGATGCCAGAGGGCCTCACCCGCGCAAACTCATCCTGCACCGCCAGGACTTCACCGAGGGGGCCCGTCGGCGGTCGGGCCGGCCGACGGCGTGCGGGTCGGTCAGTGGGTGCGGAGACTGGTGGTGTACACGTCCGTACGGTTCTGTGGTGCGCCGGAGTTGGTCTCGGTGAGCACCGCCCGTACGCCCTTGCCGTCCGCCACCAGGCCTTGGTAGTCGCCGAGGAAGTAGCCCCCGGCGAACGGTGCCTGCAGCCAGTCGAAGATCCGCGAGATGCGTCGCTCGGTGCGGCGCTCCGGGTCCCCGTGCGGCAGGGTGGCCAGCTGGTAGGCGGTGGGCAGGGTGGTGGTGTCGCCCGGCTCGAGGAAGCGCAGGTCGTAGTAGGTGAGTGCGACCGTGCCCCGCTCGTCGACCGCGATCGACGGGGAGAAGGCCGGCACGCCCTTCGGGCTGATCAGCTCCGGAGGTCCCCAGCTGCGTCCCCCGTCGGTGGAGCGCACCAACTGGACCGAGTCGAACCTGCCGCCGGAGAAGTCCGAGCCCTCGTACGCCATGTAGAGCGTGCCCGTCTTCGGGTCGACGGCCGGGCTGGGCAGGGTGGACGCGGCGCGCAGCAGTCTGGTGGGGTCGTTCGGGTCGACCTCCGGTACGGAGGTGTCCCGGGCCACGATGACCGGGGCGCTCCAGGTCTCTCCGGCGTCGGTCGAGGTGACCACCTCGTAGCGGGCTTCGACGACGGTGCTCAGGTCGTCGGAGTAGGTGATCCGGTCGAAGAAGTCGTACAGGGTGCCGGTGTGCCGGTCGACGACGATCAGATGGCCGATGGTCTGTGTGTTGGGCACGCTGCCGGTGTCGACGAAGGGCCGGGCCCTGCTCCAGGTGAGGCCGCCGTCGCGGGTGACGGAGATGTAGCCCGGGCCGTCGAGGGAACCGGGGCCGGGAGGGTCGTTGTCGAGGCGGTTCCACACCTGGTAGGCGGTGCCCTTGCGGATCGGGTCGGCGGTGAGCGAGGGCTTGTCGTTGAAGAACGGCTGCTCGTCGACGTGCGTGGTGGTGAGGTTCTGCCACGTACGGCCGCCGTCGCGGGACGTGGCGGCCAGGAGGCCCGTGCGCGTGCTCTTGGTGAAGTCGACGCCCTCGCCGCTCGCGTACACGGTGCCGTCCGGTCCGGTGC
This sequence comes from Streptomyces sp. NPDC006450, assembly GCF_040612195.1. Classification (NCBI taxonomy): domain Bacteria; kingdom Bacillati; phylum Actinomycetota; class Actinomycetes; order Kitasatosporales; family Streptomycetaceae; genus Streptomyces; species Streptomyces sp. NPDC006450. Next base: position 72,348 of record NZ_JBEXPT010000007.1, read on the forward strand.
TCACCCAGGGGTCGGTGGCCCGTTCGAAGTCCGCTCCGCCCGGGGCACAGAGGCTGAACGGCAGCGTGCTCCGGTGGAAGGTGCGGCCGTCCGTGGTCCAACTGGCCACCAAGCCACGGGCGCCGCCGTCGTTCCAGCGGTCCTGCTGGAACACGGTGACCACGCGCTCGGAGTCGCGCGGATCGACGGACACGTACGGCTCGACCTCGGTGCCCGGGTAGACGATGCTCTCGGGGGACCTCGCTCCGATGGTGCAGTGCGCGTACGGGTCGCCGTGGGACACCTTGACCAGTGGTGTGCCGTCGGGGTTCCGGCCTGCCGCGGCGGGAGTCGCGCCGGTGACGGTGACGAGCAGGAGCGCGGCGGTGGTGACGGCGGTCAGGGGCAGGACGACGTGCATGCGGGATCTCCTCCGGGCCTGTCGGCCAAGGCACGGGACCGCCGTCATCGGGGCGGCCTGGGGCACGGAGGCGTACCGGAACGCGAGGGTGGGCGACTCCGCTTGGTCCTCTTCGGCGTCGCAGCAGGCACCCTTGATGGGCCGAACGACGGAGTCGTCCCCGGGGCGTCGGGGAGCACGACGGAGCCGACCGGCGGGTGCACCGTGCCGGTCGGCTCCTTGGCCGTGCTGTTACGGCGGGATGACCTACTCGCCCTCTTCTCGTCGGTCACTGCATGACGACACGGCCGAGGCCCTTCAGGACGGCGGCAGCCTGGTGTTCAGGACAGCGCGGACCGCCTCGAAGCGGTGGAAACTCTGACTTCGAGACGGTCCGCGCCCACCCTCGGGAACGCCGTGGAGATGAATTCGCCTGCGCCCTCCTCTGCTACCGCCACTGCGTGCAGCAACCTGGATGACATTCCGCAAGCGGGTCCTCTCGGCATCCTGCATCGGAAGCTCTTCGACCTGGAACAGGTCCTGCCAGAGCTCGACGAAGCAGACAGCCCCCGCTTGTGGCGGCTATGGCACGAGATGATCCGCGTCATCGCCGATACCGATCCGCACGTCACCGACTGAGGACGTCTTCTCAGCACCGCACGGATGCACCGGCCGGACTGGTTGCCCGGCCGTGCGCCAGCCGGTCAAGTGATCGCCGACTTGGTCCCGTCAGGCAGTACGCAGGAGTCGCCCGCGTAGGGCTGGGAAACGATTTGTCCGCCGGCGGCCGTGCACTCGTCCCTGGAGATGTTCGGAGACGAGGCGGCCCCTGCGCTGACAGCGCCGACTGCGCTCATTCCGGCAAGGGTTGCCGCGGCCAGGGCGAGGCCCAGGATTCTTCGCATGCGCATGACTTCCTCCTCCTCTCAGGCGCCCTCGTTCGGCCTTCGGGAAGGACAAGTCTCATGACGACGGCGCCCTCTTACTCAGCATGGGCGCTCCGCATGGGGCCCGCGAGGCGAGGGTGGCCACCACGCCCGGGCGGTGACTGCCCGGCTCCGGAGAGGCACAGCCTCGACCGGCCGCGTCGGTGGAAGCGGGGCGGCGCCGTACCTGCCTCGGGCCGGTGCGGACGGGTGGGAATCGGCGCTGTAGTTGGCCCCCTACGCCGAGTAGAGCGCGCAGTGGGCGGGCAGGCAGGGCCACTCCCGCTCGAACAGTGCGCTGTTCGCATGTCAGGCCGTTACTGGCCTGCGGCCTCGGTCGGCCATGCGGACAGAGACCATGAGTAGCAGCAATGGGGCGGTGATGATGACCAGTGGCCACATCTCCACCACGATGGCGCTCACGAGCAGAGAGGCCTGGAGAACGCACGCCACCTGAGCCCGGCGGCCTGGCAGAACGTCCGTGAGGAACGAACGCATCAGGCCCAGCAGATACCAAACGCTCGCGATGAGGAAAATGAGACCCGCGACCGCGGCCACAACGGCGTAGCCGACTCTCTCCCCGGTTCCGGGATCACCTTCTTCATAGGCGTGCGGACCGAGTCCGCCGATGAGCAGCGGAGCGAAGATAAAACATATACCAGCAACCAGGATTGCTTGGAGAAGGACCAGAACCGACTCCACTACCAGCAGGATCCTACGGGCTCGGCTCATGGATCTCCTTTCTCATAAGTTGCGGGGAGCTTAGTACCGCAGGTGTTGCAGGGTGCCATCGGGGGTGGTCCATGGCGTGGTGTCGATGAGCGAGTTCCTTGGACACCTTCGGCGGCTTGGGGCGCATTTCGCGACGATAAGCGGATCCCTTTGCCGCTCAGACCTCATCTGCCAGGCCATGCACGCGTTCGATGAGCAGTGACGACAGGGCGCCGACCATTCCGCATTCAAAAATTACTGAACTTGCCGCGTTCTCACACATGCTTACCGGTAGCCGCCGCCCCATTCCACGAAGGACTCCTCCGGGTCGCATCCGAAGGCTTCGACGGGGAGGGCGAAGGCACGTCCTCGTTGGGACGGTCGTCAGGCTGGTGGCCATGGCGTACGTCGGAGTGCGGCTCGAGGCCCGAGGCCCGAGGCCCACATGAAGTCGCCGGCACGCGTGACCTTCAATGACCGCTCAGGAATCATCCGCTGAGGCTAACGCCCCGGTCAGGCCGTTCAATATCCGGGGCGGCGTGCGCCGGAGCGGGGTTGGCGGGCCGGCTACCACGCTCAGAGGCCACCTACGGCGCCAAAGGGCCAACTAGAAAGGCAAGTCTCAACGGACGGCTGTCGCGCGCGGGGCTCTAACGCGGTTCGTAGGCCGCCGCCCGGCAGGCGCCGGTCGCGGCGCCGCCCGCCACTCCGGCGGCGGTCAGCCCGGTCACGCAGCTCTCCAGGTCGCCGACCACGCCACGGCTGCAGGCCGCTGTGACGGAGTCGGAGTCGGTGGCACCGGCCAGTTCGGCCATCTGTACGCAGGCGGGGATGTCCGCCCGGACCGCGGGAGCGGCGACGAGCGCACCGCCGAGGGTGAGGGTGAGGCCGGTGAGGGCACCGGCGATACGGGTCGACGCGTGCATGGGACGCACCTGCCTTCCGGGTTGGTTGCGCGGCCCCGGTCCCGGCGGCCGGATCCACGCCGTGAGGCCGCTTGGCGGCGCTGGGGCGCGGACCGGATGAGATGCGCTCCGGCCTCCGCTCGCGGGCCCTCACTCCAGCGTCGCATCCTCGCCCCCGCACGTCCTGGGCACCGCTGGACGTCGCCCTCAAGTGACTTGGTGTGCGGTGAGCTCAGCCTTGTGCAGCCAGTCGGTGTACCAGCGTGCGAAGGTGACAGGCTTCCCGTCCTGGTCGAGGAGCGGGACGAGGTCGGCGCCGTCTGCCCGGCAGTCGGACCAGACGGTGCCGCGGTGGGCGCCGCTGATGATCAACCACTCGCGCTGGGCGCAGCCGAGGTGGGAGATCACGATGGCGCCGGCGGTGCGCTCGGGGGCGAACATCAGAGATTCCCAGCGTTCGTCCCACGCCTCGATGGCGTCGTCGAAGTCCTCGATCTCCTCGAAGTCCTCCTCTTCGGGGCGTGCGGCGAGAAGTGCGTCGAGGGCTTCGGGATCCGGGCCGTGCTCGGGAAAGGGCCGAGCGAGCATGGCCAGGTCGGCCAGGTCGGCTCCGTCCCCTTCCCAGCGCCAGCGGCCCTGCACGCGGCGCACGGGGAAGAGGCCGTAGGCGGGACCCGCGCCGCCGGCGCCCACGCACGTAAGGAAGCTCCGGTAGCCATCCGGCAACCGCACGCCTACCTGCGCTTCGAGGTCGGCAAGCCCGTCATCGGTCAGCGGGTCTTCCAGGACCCACCGGTGCCCGTGCGAGCCGAACACCTCGCGGCTCGACGGCTGCGCGCCCAACGAGACCACACGGTGACGGACACCACCCCACTGCTGATCAGCCATGCCCGGACCGTACGAGGAGCCACTGACAGCGAGCCGGCGGGACAACGAGAACGCTCACAGGAGCCAACGAGGAAGCTGAGTCTCACCTCCCGCCCAACAGGACGTGCCACCGGCATGGGTGAGAAGCTGAAAAGTGCCCCAATCGACGCAATCCGTGAAAGGGGAACCGAATGCGCATTCGACGAACTATTGCCGCCGTCATCGCCACGGCAGCCCTCGCCGGACTGGGCCTCACAGGCGCCGCCACTGTCGCCAGCGCACAGGGTGTCCCATCCGTCGTCACCCCCTCCGAGTGCAGGGAGGGCGGCGGTACGCCCGCGATCAATGAGGACGGCAACTACTGCAAGGGCGGTACGAAGGACGGGGAGCAGGTCGACTGACCCCCGCGGGGCGCCCCGCAGCCACGCCCCGCGGCCACGCGCCGCGGGGCGCTCCGCGCGGGCGGAGCCAGGAGGTCGCAGGGATTGTGCCGACCCGTTCCGCTGTCGGCCGCGAAAGCCGGTCAGCGGCGCACCCTCGGCATGCCGAGGCCGATCCACGAGATGATCTCGCGCTGGATCTCGTTGTTGCCGCCGCCGAAGGTGAAGATGACGGCGCTGCGGTAGCCGCGTTCCAGTTCGCCGTGCAGGACCGCGCCCGCGGAGCCGTCCTTCAGGGAGCCGGCCGCGCCGACCACCTCCATCAGCCAGGCGTACGCGTCCCTGCGCGCCTCGGAGCCGTAGACCTTGACGGCGGAGGCGTCCTGCGGGGTGAGGGTGCCGTCCTGAACGGCGTTGACCATCTGCCAGTTCAGCAGCTTCATCGCGTCGAGGCGGGCGTGGGTGCGGGCGAGGCGGCCGCGGACCCAGGAGAGGTCGATGACGCGGCGGCCGTCGGCGAGCTTGGTCTCGGCGGCCCAGCGCTGGACGTCGTGCAGGGCGCGGATGGCCATGGTGCCGTGGGCGGCGAGGGTGACGCGCTCGTGGTTGAGCTGGTTGGTGATCAGCCGCCAGCCCTTGTTCTCCTGGCCGACGCGGCGGCTCGCGGGCACCCGGATGTTCTCGTAGTAGCTCGCCGTGGTGTCGTGCGAGGCCAGGGTGTTGATGAGGGTGCAGGAGTATCCGGGGTCGGAGGTCGGTACGAGGAGCATGGTGATGCCCTTGTGGGCGGGGGCATCCGGGTCGGTGCGGACGGCGAGCCAGACCCAGTCGGCGGTGTCGCCGTTCGTGGTCCAGATCTTCTGTCCGTCGACCACGTACGTGCCGGTCTCCTCGTCGCCCTCGCGGACGGCCTTGCACTTGAGGGCGGCGAGGTCGGTGCCGGCGTCGGGCTCGCTGTACCCGATGGCGAAGTCGATCTCGCCCGCGAGGATCTTGGGCAGGAAGTACGCCTTCTGCTCGTCGGTGCCGAACTGCATGATGGTCGGCCCGACGGTGTTGAGCGCCATCAGCGGCAGCGGTACGACGGCCTGCGCGGCCTCGTCGAAGAAGATGAACTGGTCCATGGGCGACATCCCGCGCCCGCCGTACTCCTTGGGCCAGCCGACGCCGAGCCAGCCGTCGGCCCCGAGCCGGCGGATGGTCTCCCGGTAGAAGCGCTTCTGCTCCGCCGGGTCCTCGTACCGCGCGTAGACGTCGTCCGGGATCAGTTCGGCGAAGTAGGCGCGCAGCTCGGTGCGCAACCGCTGCTGCTCAGGCGTGTATTCGAGGTGCACGGCCCCTCCGGGTCTCTCGTGGCTCAAGGTCTCGTGGCTCAAGGTCTGATGGCTCAAGGGGCGCGCGGCCGTCCGCCGCCGCCGCGGGGGCAGACTAGAACCTGTTCCAAGAATCCGGAAGGGTCAGCGGGCGGTCAGCGGGCCACCACCCCGATTCCGTCCTGTCCGGGCCGGATCAGGACCTTGATGTGCTCCTCCGGCCGACGCAGGGAGGCGAGGGTGGCGCCGAACTCCTCGGGCGGGTACGTCGAGCGCCTGCCCGGGGCCGGGCACGGGATCCGGGTGCTCCCGTACGCGGAACCGGCCGTCCTCGAACACCGCGGCCCTCAACGAACCTCTCCCCTGAGGGCGATGGCGTCCATCGTCGACCGGCGCAGGGCCCCGACGAACCGTTCGCTGTTGCGCCCGGCCCACTCCAGGCTGGCGCGGCGGGATTCGGCGTGGCCGGTGAGCCGGGGGACGACCCGCTCGGCGAAGAGTTCCAGGCTGCGCAGGGCGGCCGCGGGCTCGGCGAGGTCCAGCCGGAGGATCAGGAAGGTGCCGAACCCGCCCGACTTCTCCGCGAGTTGCTCGATCCGCCGTACGGCGTCCTCGGGAGCACCGATGACGGCCCGGCCGAAGGTGGGCAGCCCTTCAGTGGTCCACCGCTCGACGGCGCCGGCCGGGGTGGCGCAGCCGTCGAGGCGGGTCCCGCTCAGCTTCTCGATGTACTCCACGATGTCGGGCGTGCCGTACTCGGCTTCACGCAGGGCCTGTTCGCGGGTCTCGGCGAGGTGCACGGGGGTGACCAGCCGCCAGGTGGAGCGGTCGGCGCGGCGGCCGGCTTCGCCGCAGGCGCGCTCGTGGGCGGCCCAGTTGGCGTCGAGCACCGCGTACCCGGTGGGGTCGGCGGCGGCGAGCGAGAGCATCCCGAGCCCGTGGCGCCCCGCGAGCACCGCCCCGGTCGGCGACACGGCGGAGGCGACGGCCACATCGAGCTCCCGAGCCCGGTAGGGCCTGAGCTGGAGCCGGGCCTCCTCCAGGGCGAACCAGTCGGTGGCGGCCGTGACCGTCTCCCCGCGCAGCAGTCGCACGATGGCGTCGAGGGAGTCGGCCGTCATCGCGCGGGAGTGGAGCGGGTCGACGCCCATCATGAAGGCGTCGGAGGGCAGTTGGCCCGGCCCGACGCCGAGCATGGCACGGCCCCGGGACTGCTGGTCGAGCTGGCAGATCCGGTCGGCGAGGATCAACGGCTGGTGGTACGGGAGGGAGTTGACCCCGGTGCCGAGCATGATCCGGCTGGTGCGTTCGGCTGCCGCGGCGAGGAACACCTCGGGCGAGGCGATGATCTCGTACCCGGCGGAGTGGTGTTCGCCGGCCCACAGCTCCTCGTAGCCGAGCCGGTCGAGGTCGGCCGCGAGGTCGAGGTCCCGGCGCAGCTGGAGCGCCGGGTCACCGTCGGGGCGGTGGTAGGGGGCGAGGAAGACCCCGAAGCGGTGCGGGAGGTACGGCTGCGGCGGCGCCTGCGACTGCCGCAGGTGCGCGGTCGCGTGCGGCGGTACGTGCTGCGGCGCGTGCGGTGGCATGTGCGGTGGCCTTCCCTCGGCGGCGCCTGCTCTGCTCCGGCATCCGACGAAACACCGCCCGGGCCGCGGCTTCAATGCCGCCGCGGCCGTCCTCCCACTGAGTGGGAGGACTCCCGTGGGCCGCTGCTCAGGTGTAGAGGAAGACGTAGTCGAAGTACACGAGGTCGCGGATGCCGTCGAAGCGGAAGGTGCCCGACGGGATCATGTCCAGGCCTTCTTCCAGAGCGACCCTGTCGTACGTCTGGCTCTGCTTCCAGGCCGCGCTGGAGGGTATGTACGGCTTCAGCGGGGCGGGCATCCCGGCCAGCGGCCCGACCTCGAAGCGGTGGGCGGGATCGCGCATGATGCGGTTCGCGGTGCCCTGCTTGAGGCGGGCCACCCCGACCAGCCGCATCCGGGAATCCGGGCTCGGGACCGCCCGGTCGTTGGTGGACTCGTCGATGTCGTATCCGAGCCAGTGCGCGTCGGACACGTCGCCCAGCGCGGTCCAGAAGCGCCGGTTGAGCGGCGCCAGATCGGTGCGGACCTTCTCCGCGTTCTCCTCCTCGGGCCACATCGCGTAGCCGAGCCCCGCCGCGCCGAGCAGCAGCGGGGCCCCCAGTCCCAGAAGGAGCCGCCGTCTGCTGCTGAGGCCCTGCTGTGTGCTCATCAAAGTCCCCCCGATGCCCGTTCCCGTCAGTTCAGGGCGCTGATCATAGCGGCGGCCGTCGCCGTCATCGCCTCCCGTGCGGCGGTCAAATACGGGCGGGGATCCGCGGGGGTCAGATGGGTGCGGATGGCTTCGGTCATCGCCACGTTCAGCGCGGTGCCGATGTTGACCTTCCGGATGCCGCCGGCGACGGCCGCGGCGAGTTCCGCGTCCGGCAGACCGGAGGAGCCGTGCAGGACCAGCGGCACGTCGACCGTCTTGGCGAGGCGGCCGAGCAGCACGTGGTCCAGGGCCGCGGTCCGGCTGGTCATGGCGTGGCTGCTGCCGATGGCGACGGCCAGTGCGTCCACACCGGAGTCGGCGACGAACCGCCGCGCCTCGTCCGGGTCGGTACGGGCGCCGGGTGCGTGCGGGTCCAGTGGCGCGGCCCCGTTCTTCCCGCCCACCTCGCCCAGTTCGGCTTCGATCCAGAGCCCGTTGACGTGGGCCCAGTCCGCGGCGGAGCGGGTGGCCTCCAGGTTCTCGGCGTAGGAGAGATGCGCCGCGTCGTACATGACGGAGCTGAATCCGGCGTCCACGGCCTGCCGCAGCAGTTCGGAGCTCTTGACGTGGTCCAGGTGCAGCCCGACCGGGACCCCGGCGGCCTCGGCGACGGCCACGGCCGCGCGGCTGATCGGCAGCAGTGCTCCGCCCCGGAACGTGACGGCGTTCTCGCTGAGCTGGAGGACCACGGGCAGTCCGGCCGATTCGGCGCCGGCGACGACCGCTTCGGCGTGCTCCAGCGTGATGATGTTGAAGGCGGCGACGGCGCGGCCCTGGGCGGCGGCCTCCAGGACGAGCCTGCCGGCGGGGACCAGGCTCATCGGACGGCCTCCTCTCCCGTGGTGAGGATGACGGACCGGGTCAGATTGCGCGGCGCGTCCGGGTCCAGCCCCCGGTGGGTGGCGACGGCGATGGCCAGGCGGTGGACGCGGACCAGTTCGGCGAGCGGGTCGAGGTGCCCGGCCACCCACTGGGCTCCGGTCCCCCGGACCTGTTCGGCGAGCCCCTCGGGCGCGTCGCCGAGCGACCAGGTGGCGGTGCCGGGCGCCGAGACGCTGATGGGGCCGTGCCGGTACTCCATGGCCGGGTAGGACTCGGCCCAGGCCAGGGCGGCTTCGCGCATCTTCAGCGCGGCCTCGTTGGCGAGTCCGACGCTCCAGCCGCGCCCGAGGAAGGTGAACTGGCCCCGGGTCTCCAGCTCCGCGGGGAGCGGGTCGGCCAGTGCGGCGCGCGCGTCGGCGACGACGGACGGGCTGTGCAGGCCTACGTGGGCGCGCAGCAGGGTGAGGGCGGTGGTGGCGAAGCGGGTCTGGACCACGGACTGCTCGTCGGCGAAGTCGAGTACGACGAGCTCGTCCGCGAGGGTCATGACGGGCGTGGCGGGGTCCCCGATGACGGCGGTGGTGGGCACGCCCGCGTCCCGCAGCCCGGCCAGCAGGTCGAGGACCTCGGTGGTGGTTCCGGACCGGGTCAGCGCGACGACCCGGTCGTAGCGCCGGTGGTGGGGGAACTCCGAGGCGGGGAAGGCGTCGGTCTCGCCCTGCCCGGCTTCCTCGCGCAACACGGCGGCGGCCTGGGCCATGTAGTACGAGGTGCCGCATCCGACGATCGCGGTACGCTCCCCCGGCCGCGGCAGCACCGCCCGGTGTTCCCGGGCCAGTTCGGCGGCCTGCTCCCAGCATGCGGGCTGCGTGCCCAACTCGTACGCGACATGGCTCATGGCGGCTCCTCAGCGCGGTGCGTGCACCCTGAATGCGTGTTCTTGCAAGATAGTGGGCTCTTTCACGCAACTTCAAGCATCTCAGGGATGATCTCCTGCGTTAATCTCGACGCGTAGGCCAAGAGGGAGCGCCGAAGCGAACGGCGAAGCGACTACCGAAGGCGCGATCGAAGCCACGATCGAAGACGAGACCGAAGAGATCACCGAAAGGGCGGCCGATGACCCGCAAGGAACGCTGGCAGACACTGCTGGACCTGCTGGTGGAGCGGGGCGAGCTGGAAGTGGAGCCCGCCGCCGAGGCCCTCGGCGTGTCCGCCGCCACCATCCGGCGCGACCTCGACCAGCTCGCCGAGCAGCAGTTGCTGGTCCGCACGCGCGGCGGAGCGGTCCTGCACGGGGTCAGTTACGAACTCCCGCTGCGCTACCGCACCTCGCGCCGGGCCGCCGAGAAGAGGCGCATCAGCGAAACCGTCGCGGCGCTGATCGTCCCGGGCGAGGTGATCGGCCTGACCGGCGGCACCACGACCACCGAGGTGGCGCGGGCCCTGGCCGCCCGCCCCGACCTCGCCACCGGCTCCCCCGCCCTCACCGTGGTCACCAACGCCCTGAACATCGCGGGCGAGCTGGTCATCAGACCGCAGTTCAAGATCGTGCTCACCGGTGGTGTCGCCCGGCCCCAGTCCTACGAGCTCACGGGCCCCCTCGCCATGGAGGTGCTGGGACAGCTCTCCGTGGACACCGCCGTCGTCGGCGTGGACGCCTTCGACCCGGCCGACGGGGCCGCCACCCGGCACGAGGACGAGGCCGCCATGAACCGGCTGCTCTGCGAGCGCGCCCGCCGCGTGGTGATCGCGGCCGACTCCAGCAAGCTGGGCGTCCGCGCCTTCGCCCGCATCGTCCCGACCGACGCCGTGGACGTGCTGGTGACGGACACCGGCCTGGCCCCTTCGGTGGCCGAGGCCTTCGAGGCGGCGGGCGTGGAGGTCATCCGAGCCTGAGCGCGCGGCCGGGGAGGCGGCGCCGGCTGACGAGGCCGGCCCCCGCGTGGTGAATTCCGATGACCCGGCCGACCGAATTACATTCGGCCATAATCGCCAATCGGACAACGCGCCATATTACATGGAATTCCCTGGCGGTCATTTTCCGGGAGTTGTCGGTATGGGCGTGAATGAATGATCGGATGACGGGCCGGAAATACTCTGGGAAGGTCGGTCGCGGAGTGCCAGGATTGCCTCGATCGCACACGGCGATTGATTGACAATTCTAGTTCGGGGGATTTATGAAACTCCTGTCACATCGCGGCCGGATCCGCGTCGGCATGCTGGTCGCGGCCACCGCGGGCACTCTGGTCATGGGGCTGGCCAGCCCGGCCTCCGCGGCCATCGGGGTCCCGGGAGACCGGTACGGGGTCTACTTCGAGGCCAACGGCGACAAGCTCCAGGCCTGCGACAACAACCCCGACGGATGGGGCGTCTACGGCGAGCTGTGGGTCAACGGCGTGTACAACCGTTCGGTCACCACGCAGGGCCACGCGTCTCCGTACTGCACCCCGTGGAAGACGGGCGACATCCAGGAGCCGGCCAACGTCGAGGTCAAGGCGTGGCTGCGCAGGGGCAGCGACTGGAAATGGGTCGGAAGCGCGTACGGCCAGGCGTAATGAGGTCGGCCTTCGACCCTGAGTGATGCCAATATGGCGGCCCGGCCTCCTGGATGAGGCCGGGCCACTTTCATTCCCCCGTCAATTCCCCCGTTATCTCCTCCATAATTTCCCCCGCTACTTCCCCCGTTGTTTCCCCCGTCAATTCCCCCGTTGTTTCCCCCGTGCTGTCGGTCCCTTGCCGTTCCCCCGTGGTTCCCCCGATTCGGCTTTCCTCGTTCAGCTCAGGCGCGCCTCCCCCCACACCCCGGCGCGCGGCCTGCCCCGGGTGGCTGCTCACGAAGGTGCATGCGCTGCTCCCCCTCTGTCGTCGACCGGCCATCCGGCCCGTGTCCGCAGTGACTCTCCTGCGCCAACTCGGCGGCGTCCAGCGCGCTCGGCGAACGGGGTCAACGTGGGACGTCCCACGCCCTGACCTGCTGGGACGTCCCGCGCCGGGACGCTCTCATGGGACGCCGGGAGCGAAAGGGATCACGCCAAGCCGTGCGAAACGCTGGAAGCCCGGAGGCCGGGGCCCGATGCTGGACCCCGGACTGAGGGGGACGAACCAGTGGCGCGTTGGAAGGAACTGCCCGCCGCACTCGACGGGCGGGAGCAGCGGCTCGTCGCAGAGCTGCGGCGGCTGAAGGACCACAGCGGGCTGAGCCTGGCCGCGCTCGCGGCGAAGACCGGTTACAGCCGTTCCTCGTGGGAGCGGTACCTCAACGGGAAGCAGCCGGTGCCCCGCGAGGCCGTCGAGGAGCTCGCGGCGGTGTGCGGGGTGGAGCCCACGCGTCTGGTGGTGCTGCACGACGTCGCCGTACGGGCCCGGCGGGACGCCCCCGGCCGGACGGCCACCGCGGTGCTGGACGGCGGGCAGCCGCAGGAGGATCGGGACGGCGTCGCGGAGGAGCCGGCGCCGACCGTTCGCACGGTCTCCCTGCGCGGCTTCGTCGCGGGGGTCGTCGCCGCCGTGGCCCTGTCCTTCACCGCAGGGCTGCTGACCGGTGGCGTGTGGGCCGACGACGGGAAGGCGGCCGCGGACACCGGGAAGTCCGGCTACCGGCGCGGAGTGGCGTACACGTGCGACATCGGTCGCCAGGACGGAGATCTCCGCGCCGGGCACAGCACCAACCGGGAGATCCTGCTCGACATCAACAGCACCGGTTTCGACGTCGTCGAGGTCCAGTGCCTGCTGCGCGAGCACGGCTTCGACCCCGGCACCACGGACGGCCTGTACGGCCAGACCACCAAGGACGCCGCGACACGGTTCCAGGCGGCGCGCGGGCTGGTCGCCGACGGCATCGTCGGACCGAAATCCTGGGGAGAGCTGCGCAAGTGACAACACCCGCGGAGGGTGGGCAGCTCGCCGCCGAGATGCGGCGGCTGCGGGAGCGCACGGGCCTGAGCCTCGCGGCCCTCGCCCGGCGCACTCCCTACAGCAAGTCCTCGTGGGAGCGGTACCTCAACGGCAAGCAGCCCGCGCCCCGGCAGGCCGTGGAGGCGCTGTGCGCGGTCGCCGGCGAGCAGCCGACCCGGCTGCTGGCCCTGTGGGAGCTCGCCGACGCAGCCTGGAGCGACCGTGGCCGGCCGGCCGCGGAGGTACCCGGCGCCGAGCCCGGTACCCGGCCTCGTGCCGAGCCCGCCGCTCCGGGCCGGCCGTGGGTGGCCGTGGCCGTCGGCGCGCTGTGCGTCGCCGTGCTCGCGACGGCCTCGGTGCTGCTGCTCCGCGGGGCCGGGCGGGGGGCGGACCCGGCCGATCCGGCCGATCCGGCGTCGGAGAAGCCCATCCGCAATCCCGGATGCCTGGCGGCGAGCTGTGCGGGCAAGGACCCGCTGAGCATGGCGTGCGGGGGAGCCGGCATGGTGACCACCGCACTGACCGCAACGGCGCCGGGCGGTCGCCAACTGGAGCTGCGCCACGGCGAGTTGTGCCAGGCGGTGTGGGTGCGGGCCTCGGGGCTGAAGGACGGGGACCGCGTCGAGCTGTCGGTGCCGGACGGTCCGGCACCCCAGGAGCTCAGGGTGACCGTCCGGGACGTCGGCAAGTACGTGGCGACCCCGATGGTGCCGGCGGTGGAGGGGCCGGCCGGCGCCCGGTTCTGCCTGACGCCGGGCAGCCCGGCGGAGGGCGGCCGGGTCTGTTTCGGCTGACCGGGCCACCCCCGGTGGCCCTGGGGCCGTGCCGTCAGTGCGCCGGGAGCCGGCCCGCCTCGCGGGCGAGGGCGGCCAGGACCGGGGCGATCAGCGGATGCGTCTCGGCGCCGCGCCGGGTGGCCGCGAAGACCCTCCGGGTCGCCGCCGGGCCGCTCACCGGGCGGACCTGGACCTCCTTGAGTTCCATGCCGCGCAGCGCCGAACGGGGCACCAGGGCCACCCCGGCGCCCGCGCCGACCAGCGCGACCACGGCGCGGAAGTCGTCGGAGGAGTGCACCAGCCGGGGCTGGAACCCCGCGAGTTCACAGGCGAGCTGCATGACGTCGTGGCAGGGGTTGCCGGGGTACTGGCCCACCCAGTCGGCGTCCGAGAGACCGGCCAGCGGCACTTCCGGCAGGTCGCCGAGGCGGTGGCCGGCGGGCAGGACGGCGTCGAAGGGTTCCGCGTACAGCGGGAGCACGGACAGTCTGCCGTCGTCGGCGCCGGGGGCGCCCCGGTACTCCACGGCCAGGGCCAGGTCCGCCTCGCCGTCGAGCAGCAGCGGCAGGCTCTGGTCGCCCTCCGCGTCGCGGACGCGCAGCCGGATCCCGGGGTGGTCGACGGCGAGCCGGGCGATGGCCGGGGCCAGCACCTCGGCGATGCCGGTGGCGAAGGCCGCCACGGTGACGTCACCCGCCGAACCGCCCGCGTAGGCGGCGAGTTCGGCCTCGGCCCGCTCCAACTGCGCCAGGACCTCGTGGGCGTGCCCGAGCAGGATCTCGCCGGCCGCGGTGAGGCGTACGCCCCGGCCGCTGCGGGTCAGCAGGACGTGCCCCGTCTCCTGCTCCAGGGCCGCCAGCTGCTGGGACACGGCGGAGGGGGTGAGGTACAGCGCTGCGGCCGCGGCGGTCACCGTACGGTGGTCCGCGACGGCCCGCAGGATGCGCAGCCTCCGGGGGTCGATCACCCTGCCATTCTCGCAGGCCGCAGCCCCTCTGCGGGCCGCGCCCCGAGACACCGGGCAGGGCTCCGCCCAGTCCTCTGGGGCTCAGCCCCGGACCCCGCCTCCAACACCGGCGGGGCTGAGTCCTCACAGACCGCCGACGGGGCTGAGTCCTCACAGACCGTCGGCGGTCAGGTGACGACATCGCTGGACCGGACCGTCGGCGGTCACGTGACGACAGGCTCCGGCCCCATCCAGCCCCTCAGGCGTCGAGGAGCGCGGGGTCAGGCTTCGACGCCCGCCAGGGACGCCCGCGCGTCGATGAAGGCCGCGATCGCACGTTCCACGTCGGCCGTCGAGTGCGCGGCCGAGAGCTGGACGCGGATCCGCGCAGCACCCATCGGCACCACCGGGTAGGAGAAGCCGATCACGTAGACCCCGCGCTCCAGGAGGAGTTCCGCCATCTTGGCCGCCTCCGCCGCGTCACCGATCATCACGGGGGCGATGGCGTGGTCGCCGGGCAGGATCTCGAAGCCGGCCTCGGTCATCTTCGTACGGAAGAGCGCGGTGTTGGCGGCGAGCCGCTCGCGCAGGTCGTCGGCCGACTCCAGCAGGTCGAGGACCTTGAGGGAGGCCGCCGCGATGACCGGGGCGAGGGAGTTGGAGAAGAGGTACGGGCGCGAGCGCTGGCGCAGCAGCTCGACGATCTCGGCGCGCGCCGCGACGTAGCCGCCGGAGGCTCCGCCCAGCGCCTTGCCGAGGGTGCCGGTGATGATGTCCACGCGGTCCATGACCCCGTGCAGTTCGGGGGTGCCGCGGCCGCCGGGGCCGACGAAGCCGACGGCGTGCGAGTCGTCGACCATGACCATGGCGTCGTAGCGCTCCGCGAGGTCGCAGATCTCGGCGAGCGGGGCGACGTAGCCGTCCATGGAGAACACGCCGTCGGTGACGATCAGCTTGCGGCGGGCGCCGCCCTCGGTGGCTTCCTTGAGCCTGGTCTCCAGCTCCGCCATGTCGCGGTTGGCGTAGCGGAAACGGCGGGCCTTGGAGAGGCGGATGCCGTCGATGATCGAGGCGTGGTTGAGGGCGTCGGAGATCACCGCGTCCTCGGCGCCGAGGAGGGTCTCGAAGACTCCGCCGTTGGCGTCGAAGCAGGAGGAGTAGAGGATCGTGTCCTCCTGGCCGAGGAAGGCGGAGAGCCGCGCCTCCAGCTCCTTGTGCACCTCCTGCGTACCGCAGATGAAGCGCACGGAGGCCATGCCGTAGCCCCAGCGGTCCAGGGCCTCCTTCGCCGCGGTGACCACCTCGGGGTGGTCGGCGAGACCGAGGTAGTTGTTGGCGCAGAAGTTGAGGACCTCGCCTGCGGCGCCGCCCGAGGTCACCGCGACGGCGGCGTTCTGCGGGGTGCCGATGACGCGCTCGGGCTTGTGCAGACCCGCGGCGCGGATCTCGTCGAGGGTCGTACGGAGGTCCGCGCGGACGGTCTCGAACATGTGCGGTGCTCTCTTTCTCCTGGTGCGGCGGAGGGAGGGGGCCGGGCCCCGCGGAGGGGGGGAGGGTGCTGCGGGGCCCGGCCGGAGGGAAATGGTCTGTGGGACTGGAGGGCTGGACGCCCGGGCTAGGCCTGGGTCCAGTCCAGGATGATCTTGCCGCTGCGGGCGGTCGCGGCCTCGTCGAACGCGGCCTCGAAGTCCCCGTAGGCGTAGCGGCCGGTGATGACGGGGCTGAGGTCGAGCCCGCCCTCCAGCAGCACGGTCATCGCGTACCAGGTTTCGAACATCTCGCGGCCGTAGATGCCCTTGATCGTGATCATCGAGGTGACGACCTTGGCCCAGTCGACGGCGAACTCCTGCGCCGGCAGGCCCAGCATGGCGATCCGGCCGCCGTGCGTCATGTTGTCGATCATGTCGCGCATGGCCTCGCCGCGGCCGGACATCTCCAGGCCGATGTCGAAGCCCTCGCGCAGGCCGAGCTGGGCCTGCGCATCGGCGATGGTCGCCTTCGAGACGTCGAGCGCGAGGGTGGCGCCGGCCTTGCGGGCGATCTCCAGCCGCTCCGGGCTGACGTCGGTGATGACCACGCTGCGCGCTCCCGCGTGCCGGGCCACGGCCGCCGCCATGATCCCGATGGGGCCCGCGCCGGTGATCAGTACGTCCTCGCCGACCAGCGGGAAGGAGAGCGCGGTGTGCACGGCGTTGCCGAACGGGTCGAAGATCGCCGCGACGTCGAGGTCCACCTTGGTCCGGTGCACCCACACGTTCTGCGCGGGCAGCACCACGTACTCGGCGAAGGCGCCGTCGCGGCCCACTCCGAGCCCGATCGTGCTGCGGCACAGGTGGCGGCGCCCGGCCAGGCAGTTGCGGCACTTGCCGCAGACCAGGTGGCCCTCGCCGCTGACCAGCGCGCCGACCTCGATGTCCGAGGACACGTCCGAACCGAGCGCGGCGACCTCTCCGACGAACTCGTGGCCGAGTACGAGGGGGGTCTTGACGGCGCCCTGCGCCCAGCCGTCCCAGGAGCGGATATGCAGGTCCGTCCCGCAGATGCCGGTGCGCAGCACCTTGATCAGCACGTCGCCGGGGCCGTACTCCGGCTCGGGAACGTCCATCAGCCACAGCCCGGGCTCGGCCTTGTGCTTGACGAGTGCCTTCATGGGGGTGGCTCCAGGCATGCGGAAGGAAGCGCTACGGGGCGTGCGGGCCGGGCAGCGTTCGGACGACACCAATCTGCCGACCTGCGGGTGATCAGTCCATCGAGGATTTCTTAAGCGGGTCCACAGCCCAGCTTCACGCCTATGCTCCTGGGGTGACGGGCAGGGGCCGGGGCGTGGGCCGGGCCGGGAATGGGGAGGTGAGGGGCGTGCCGAGTCTGCGCAGCAGGGCGCTTTCGGTCGCGCTGATCGCGGCGGGACGGCGAAGACGGTTCGGGAGCGCCGAGGCGGTCCGTACCCGGGTGGCGGAGTCGATGCGGCGCCCGGCGTCGCACCTCCCCCCGCGTTCGCTGGGGCGGGTGGCGGAGGTCTCGCGGACCTTCGTCGGGGCCTGGCCGGTGTACGAGGTCTCGCCGCTCGGCGCGGAACCGGCCGCCCGGGTGCTGTACGTGCACGGCGGCGGCTACATCAACGAACTGGTCCGGGCGCACTGGTCGCTGATCCGGACCCTGGTCACACAGGCGCAGGCCCGGGTCGTCGTACCGGCGTACATACTGGCGCCGCGCGGAACGGCCGACCGGACCGTCCCGGTCGCCGCCGATCTGCTCAGCGGCCTGATCGCGAGCGGCGGCGCGGGCGGCACCGTGCTCCTCGGGGATTCGGCGGGCGCCGGGCTGGCGCTGGCCGCGGCGCAGCGGCTGCGCGACCGCAACGGGGCGCAGCCGTCCCGGATCGTGCTGATCTCGCCCTGGCTGGACGTGTCCATGAGCCATCCCGACCAGGCGGCCATCGAGGCGGGCGACCCGTTGCTGGCCCGCCCCGGGCTGCGGGAGGCCGGACGGCTGTACGCGGGCAACCTGGCGGCCGACGATCCCCGGGTGAGCCCGCTGCGCGGATCGTTCGCGGGGCTGGCACCGCTGACGGTGTTCACGGGCACCCGGGACGTCCTGACGACCGACAGCCGCGAACTGCTGAACCGGGCGCGGGCGGCCGGCGCCGAGGTGGAGTTCGTCGAGGAGCCGGGCCTGCCGCACGCCTACCCGCTGCTGCCGCTCCCGGAGGGCAGGGCGGCCCGCGACCGGATCGTGGAGCTGGTCCGCGCGGCGGCGGCGGAGGCCTGAGCCGCCGCCTCCCGGGCCGCACGGTGCTGCGGATCGGGACGGCCCCCTCAGGCCGCGCGGGCAGGGCGCGCCTCTCAGGCCGCGCGGGTCAGGCACTCCCCTCAGCCCCCTCAGGCCACGCAATTCATCAGAGAGCCGACGGGGGCCGTGCGGTAGCGGGCCCAGTAGGTCTCGTCCCGGATCTCGCACGCGGGCGGAGTCCTGGTCGGCTGCCAGGTCACGGTGGCGAAGCCGGCGTCGGCGGCGGCCTCCGCGAAGTCGGCGTGGGCCCATTCGCGGCATTCGAACGGGACCGGCGGGTCGGTCTCCAGCCGGGCCCGCAGCAGCGGGGCGTCCCCGCCGGGGGAACGCTCGACGACGCTGATCCCGTACGGCTCCCAGTCCGCGTAGGGGAAGGCCCCCGGGTTCGGCACGATGGCGAGGAGCCGCCCGCCGGGGCGCAGGTTGGCCCGTACGGCGCGGAACATGGCGTGCAGTGCGGTCCGGTCGTGGGCCTGGTTGAACAGGTACACCGCGGTGGCCAGGTCGAACGGTCCCAGGGCCGGCAGATCGGCAGCGGCGTCCGCGACGACGTACTCGACGGCGTGCGGGAGGTCCGCGCAGGTCTCCCGGGCCCGGCGGATCCGGTCCGGGCAGCTGTCGACGCCCACGGTCCGGCGGGCCCCGCCGCTCGCCAGCAGCCGGGTGGTGCTGCCGTGTCCGCAGGCCAGGTCGAGGGTGTCGAGGCCGCGGACACCGCCGAGGGCGTCCAGGGCCGTGCTCAAGGTGAAGGCGTCGGCGACCGAGAAGGCCGGCGGGGGCGTTGACGTGTCGTACTGCTGTCGCATGTCCGCAAGCCTGCCCGCCCGCGGCCACGGGACGGCGGCCCCCACCCCGGAGCTCCCCCGGACGGGGGAGGCGTTCGGATCAGTCCGTACGGCGTACGGGCCGTACGGGCGTACGGGCCGTACGGGGGGCAGGGCGACCAGGGTCGGCCGCGGGGTGACGGCGGAGCCGTCCGGTCGTGCAGCCGCGGCGACGTCGGTCATGGTGAGCGCGACCACGACGGGGATGTCGGTGTCGAGGATCTGCGAGAGGAGGTGAGGAGGTACAGGTTGCGGGCGGGGCCGGCCGCGAGCCGGCGCCGGCTCCCGCCGCACCACTACGCGTCCGATGATCGGATCCGATGGCGGCGGGGAGGGCCCGCGGGGTGTGCGGAAGGACCGGCCCGAGCGCATTCTGGAGGGGTGACGGCGAGACCGGACACCGGCGGCCCCGTTACCGACGCCACGGCCCAGACGCTCGCCCGGGCCACTCGCGATGCCGTGGTGGCCGCCGGCGGGTACGCGGGCGGGGTCTACCTGCGCTCCGGCACCGAGGGACTGCTGCTGATGGCGGCCGTGACCGGGATCCCGGGCCCGCTGTTCCGCCCCTGGTGGCGGATGCACGTGAACCGCCCCTACCCCGTCGCCGAGGCCTACCGGTCCGGCCAGTCCGTGCACCTGCCCGACGCGGAATCGGCGATGCGGCGCTTCCCCCAGCTCATGGCCGGTCTGCCGTTCCCCTTCGGATCGCTCTACGAACCCGTGACCCGCGGCCGCGAGCGCTACGGCGTCCTCCTGGTGCTGCGCCCCGCGACTCCCGGCGTCCCCGTCGGGCCCGGCGACCGGAAGCGGCTGCGCGCGGTGGCCGCCAGGCTGGCCGGGGAGCTGGCCGCGCTCTCCGCGGGCGGGGCCGAAGTGACCTGGGAGGGCGATCCGGTGTGCCTGCCCGGTCCCGCGCCGGCGGGCAACCCGCCGGGCGGCCCGACAGCGGCCCCGGCGCCGGCCCCGGCAGGCGGCGCGGCCGACAGTGGGGCACACCGCCACCGGGGCAGCCACCCCGGCAGCACCGCGGACGACCCCGCCGCCGGTGCCCGCGCCGCCGTGGACCGCCTCGACCTGGCCGTCCTGTCGGTGGACCGGCAGGGCGTGATCGGCTTCACCAACTCCGTCGCCCGCTCCGCCGCCCCGACCCTGCTCGGCTCCGACGGAGCGGAACTCACCGGACGGATGCTGTGGGAGGCGCTGCCCTGGCTCGGACACCCCGCCTACGAGGACCACTTCCGTGCCGCGTTCCTCGCCCCCACCCCGATCCACTTCCAAGCCACCCGGCGCGGACCCCAGCCCTCCTCGCAGTGGCTGTCGGTGGGCCTGCATCCGGGGATCGACGGGATCACCGTCACCATCGCCACGGCCGAACCGCCCACGTACACGCCCGAGTCGGTGATGCGGCCCGGCGCGGGGGTCGGGGCCCCCGGCCTCGGTTCGCCCGCGGACCGGGCTTCGGCCCTGTACCGGCCGGTGGCGCTGGCGATCGCGCTGACCGAGGCGGTGACGGCCCGCCAGGTGTCGATGGTGGTCACCGACGAGCTGCTCCCGGCCTTCGGCGGGAGGCAGTTGGCGATCTACCTGCTGGGGGAGGGGCATCTGCACCTGGCGTGGGAGACCGGATTCCCCCAAGGGTTCCTCAACCGGTTCGACGGAGTGGCGCTGGACGTGCGGCTGCCCGGGGTGGAGACCCTCACCTCGGGCCGCCCGCTGTTCTTCGAGTCGATGCAGCACTTGGCCGCCGCCTACCCGGGGATCGAGCTGGACGCCCATGTGGGCGCCCGGGCCTTCCTCCCCCTGATCGCCTCGGGCCGGCCGGTCGGCTCGTGCATCCTCGGTTTCGACGCCCCGCGCGGGTTCAGTCCGGAGGAGCGTACGGTGCTCACGGCGCTGGCCGGGCTGATCGCGCAGGCGCTGGAGCGGGCCCGGCGCTACGACAGCGAGTCGGCGCTGGCCCGCGGGCTCCAGGCGGCGCTGCTCCCGCACCGGCTGCCGGTCCACGAGAACGTGGTCACGGTGGGGCGGTACCTGCCCGGCACGGCGGGGATGGACGTCGGCGGCGACTGGTACGACGTCATCGAGACGGGCGGCGGGCGGCTCGCGCTGGTCATCGGCGACGTCCAGGGCCACGGGGTGGCGGCCGCGGCCACGATGGGCCAACTACGCAGCGCCGTACGGGCCTTCGCGCTCAGCGGCAACGAGCCCGAGCAGGTGATGCGCGGCACGAACGAGCTGCTCATCGACCTGGACCCGGGTCAGTTCGCCAGCTGTTGCTACGTCCTGCTCGACCCGGGGTCCGGTCTCGCCCTCGCCGTCCGCGCCGGGCACCCCCAGCCGCTGCTGCGGCATCCGGGCGGCCGGACGGAGGTGCTGGACCTGGCGGGCGGGACGGTGCTCGGCGTCGACGCCGGGGCCGTGTATCCGGTGACCCGGCTGCGGATCGGGCCGGGGGCGGTGCTCGCCCTGTACACCGACGGGCTGGTGGAGATCCCGGGCACGGACATCGACGTGGGAGTGGAGCGGCTGCGCGCCGCACTGGCGACCGCCGGTCCCGCTCCGCTGACCGAGACGGCGGACCGGCTGGTCGCCGAGGCGGGGCACTCCGCCGACCGGCCGGACGACATCGCCCTGCTGCTGGCGTCCCGCACGTCCGCCCCGGAGGTGGCAACCCCGGAGGCGGTCACCCCGGACCGGACCGACGCGGAGCGGACGGATGCGGGCCGGACGGACGCGGATCTGGCCGACCCCGACGGGGCCCGCGGCGTGGGGGACGGTCCGCGCGCGGAGCCCCGTAGGACGGACCCGTAGGGCGCGAGCCGCCCGAGGAACTGCTGCGCCTGTGCCCTCACCCGCGAGGGCCGCCCACCGGCCTTTCCCCGCGCGGAACCGGGCGTCGGCCGAGGCGGCCCGCTCGGGCGGCTCCTGCCGCCGCGGGCTGTCGGTGGGGCTTGGTAGAACTGTTGTCGCACGACACACACGGCCGGGCACCACCACCCGCCATACCGTCAGGAGCTGGGCACATGACCATCGGGACCCACCTGAGCGAGCTCGGCGGCCTGCCCGCCTTCGACTTCCCGGGACCCAAGGACGCCCGTGAGCTGCCGGAGGCCGGGGCCGTGGCCTGGCGGATCTCGGTGGGCACGTACGACGCCGAAGAGGAATGGCCGCAGGCCTTCGCCCGGTTCACCGCATCCGTGGACACCCGGCGGGTACGGTCCCTGATCGTGGGCGGCTGGTCCGAGGCGTACGACGCCTCCAGCGCGGTGATCGTCGGGGCGCTGGTCGAAGCCGCTCCGAAGTTCCCCGCGCTGCGGGCGCTGTTCGTCGGCGACATCACTTTCGAGGAGTGCGAGATCTCCTGGATCCAGCAGTCGGACGTGGGTCCGCTGCTGCCGGCGTATCCCGCGCTGGAGGAGTTCGCAGTGCGCGGCGGAGAGGGGCTGCTCTTCCCGCCCGTGGAGCACGCGGCGCTGCGCGTGCTGCGCCTGGAGGCCGGCGGGCTCCCGAAGGGCGTGGTGGCCGGGGTCGCGCGGAGCGATTTCCCGGCCCTCACCGAGCTCGACCTGTGGCTGGGCACCCCCGACTACGGCGGCGATGCCGAAGTCGGCGATCTGGAGCCGTTCCTGAGCGGCGAGCGGCTGCCCGCCCTGCGCCGGCTCGCGCTGCGCAACAGCGAGATCCAGGACGCCGTCGCGGCGGCGCTCGCCACCGCTCCGGTCGTGGAGCGGCTGGAGGTGCTCGACCTCTCCATGGGCGTCCTGACCGACGAAGGCGTCGAGGCCCTGCTGGCGGGGCGCCCCCTGACCCATCTCACCAAGCTCGACCTGCACCACCACTACGTCGGCGAACCGCTTCGGGAGCGGCTGAGCGCAGCACTCGTCCCCCACGGCGTGGAGGTGGATCTGGGCGATCCCCAGACCGCGGACGTCGATGACGACGCCGAGTACCGCTACGTCGCGGTCGCGGAGTGACGCGTACTGCTCCCGTGGCCTTCGCCGTCGTCGGCAACCCGGGCAACCGCCGGGTCGCCCTCTTCCAGGAGGCCGTGCGCGCTGCCGGACTGCCCGCGGCGCGGGTCGTTCCGTGGCGGGACGTGCTGGCCGGCCGGGCCGTCTTCCGGGCGGGCGAGTGCGTACGGATCGAGTCCCCCGGTGAGGACCCCGAGGTGGAGCGGCTGCTGCGCGGGGTGGTCGACACCACCCGGGTCGAGGGCACCGGACGCTGGTACCGGCGGTTCACCGAGGCGGTGCGCGCGGTGGCGGAGGGCGTGCGGTCGGCCGGCGGCACGCTGACGGCCGATCCGGACGAGCTCGCGGTGCTCTTCGACAAGCGGCTCTGCCACGGGGTGCTGGCTGCTGCCGGGACGCCCGTGCCGGCCTCCCCGACCTCGGGCCCGGCGGCGGTCCGCGCCCCGGTGCGCGGCTGGGAGGAGGTCCGGGCGGTGCTCGCCCTCCCCGGCTACCGCCGGGCGTTCATCAAGCTCGCGCACGGCTCATCGGCCTCCGGGGTGCTCGCGGTCGAGACGGGCGCGGGCGGCCGGATCCGTGCCACCACGTCCGTGGAGCGGGCCCCTTCGGGGGCGCTGCACAACTCGCTGCGCCTGCGGCGGTACGAGGACGAGCGGGTGATCGGCGCCGTCGTCGACGCCCTGGCCCCCGACGGCCTGCACATCGAGCGGTGGCTGCCGAAGGCTTCCCAGCAGGGGCGTTCGGCCGATCTGCGGGTGGTCGTCATCGGCGGCCGGGCCACCCACGCCGTGGTCCGCACGGCCGCGGGTCCGCTCACGAACCTGCACCTCGGCGGTGCCCGCGGCGATCTCGACGCGGCCGTGGCCGCCGTGACGGCGGCGGGCGGCCGCTGGGAGACGGACGCGCTCGCCGTCTGCGAGCGGGCGGCGGCCGTCTTCCCCCGCACGCTGTGCGTCGGGGTCGATCTGCTGCCCGCCCTCGGCTGGCGGAGCTTCGCCGTGGGCGAGGTCAACGCCTTCGGGGACCTGCTGCCCCGGCTGACGGGACTGCCCGGCTCGCCCGCCGAGGGCCAGGACACCTATGCGGCCCAAGTGGCCGCCGTACGACAGGAACAGCATGCACACGCCCCCGTCCGTCCCTGACATGAACGAGGTCGTCGGTCGGGACGACCTGCTGCTCGTCACCCTCGACACGCTGCGCCACGACGTGGCCGCGCGGCTGGCCGCGGAGGGCCGGATCCCGAACCTGGCCGCGCACCTGCCCGGTGGGACGTGGGAGCGGCGGCACGCGCCGGGGAGTTTCACCTATGCCTCCCACCAGGCGATGTTCGCCGGCTTCCTGCCCACCCCTGACGGGCCCGGTCCGCATCCCCGGCTGTTCGCCGCCCGGTTCCCGGGCAGTGAGACCACCGCCGGGCGCACCTGGGTGTTCGACACCCCGGATCTGGTGTCGGGGCTGGCCGGGGCGGGCTACCGGACCGTGTGCGTGGGGGGCGTCGGCTTCTTCAACAAGGCGGCCGCGCTGGGCTCCGTACTGCCCGGGATGTTCCAGGAGTCGCACTGGGAACCGGAGTTCGCAGTGGCGTCGCCGACCTCCTTCGAGGCCCAGGTGTCCCGCGCCGAGCAGGTCGTGGCCGGACTGCCGCACGACCGGCGGCTGTTCCTCTTCCTGAACGTGTCGGCGATGCACCAGCCCAACTGGTTCCACTCCCCCGGGGCAACCGCGGCGGACGGCGACAGCCTGGAGACGCACGCGGCCGCGCTGGAGTACGTCGACCGGCACATCGGACGGCTCTTCGACGCGATGCGCTCGCGGCGCCGCTGCTTCGCGATCGTCTGCTCCGACCACGGGACCACCTACGGGGACGACGGGTACACCGGGCACCGGCTCGCTCACGAGGCGGTCTGGACGGTCCCGTACGCACAGTTCCACCTGAACCACGAGGAGCCCGTCCCCCGATGAACTTCGCCACCCCGTACGAGAATTACGTCTACGCCTACCCGCACAAGACGGCGTACCGGCCACTGCCCGAGCGGCCGGAGCTGAGCACGCTGTGGTCGGAGCAGCCCAAGGACTCCCTCTCGCTCTACCTCCACGTCCCCTTCTGCGAAGTGCGCTGCGGGTTCTGCAACCTCTTCACCCGGATCGGCGCGCCGGAGGGACTGACCACGGCCTACCTCGACGCGCTGGAGCGGCAGGCGGGTGCGGTCCGGGGCGCGTTGGGCCACGAGGAGCCCGTGCGCTTCACTGCCGCGGCCTTCGGCGGCGGGACGCCGACCTTCCTGACGGCGGCCGAGCTGGAGCGGCTCTGCGACATCGCGGAGAAGGCGGCGGGCGCCGATCTGCGGGCGGTGCCGCTGTCGGTGGAGGCCTCGCCGGCCACGGCGACGGCGGACCGGCTCGCCGTCCTGGCCGACCGGGGGACGACCCGGCTGAGCCTGGGCGTACAGAGCTTCGTGCCCGACGAGGCGCGTTCCGCCGTGCGTCCGCAGAAGCGGGCGGAGGTGGAGGCGGCCCTGTCGGTGATCCGGGACGCGGCGATCCCGGTGCTGAACATCGACCTGATCTACGGCATAGACGGGCAGACGGAGGACAGCTGGCGGTACTCCCTGGACGCGGCCCTGGCCTGGCGGCCGGAGGAGCTGTACCTGTACCCCCTGTACGTGCGCCCCCTGACGGGCCTGGGGCGCCGGCCCGCCGACGCCTCGTCCGCCGGCTGGGACCAGCAGCGGCTGCGGCTGTACCGGGCCGGGCGGGACCACCTGCTGGCCGCCGGGTACGAGCAGGTGTCGATGCGGATGTTCCGCCGGACCGGTGCCCCCGGGGAGGGCGCCGAGCAGGATGTCGAGCCGGGTGCCTGCCAGACGGACGGCATGATCGGCCTCGGCTGCGGGGCCCGCTCCTACACGGCCGAGCTGCACTACTCCTTCGACTACGCGGTCGACATGCGGCAGATCCGCACGATCGTCGACGACTACGTGCGCCGCCCGGAGGAGGACTTCGCGCGGGCCGAGCACGGCCGGTGGATCGGCGCGGAGGAGGCCCGGCGCCGGCACCTGCTGCAGTCCCTGCTCCAGGCGCGCGGCATGCCCGTGAGCGAGTACCGGGAGCGGTTCGGGACCGGTCCGTGGGAGGACTTCCCGGTGGAGCTGGGGGCCTTCGCGGAGCGCGGCTGGCTCGTGGACGACGCGGAGCTGCTGCGGCTGACCCCGGAGGGGCTGGCGCACTCGGACGCGGCCGGCCCGGTCCTGTTCTCGGCGGACGTACGGGCCACGATGGCCGCGTACGAGCGCAAGTGACGGGGGCCGGGGCGGCGGGCGGGTCGCCGATGGACCTGACGGTCCTCTACCGGGGCCCGCTGTCCTCCTGCGACTACGACTGCCCCTACTGCCCGTTCGCCAAGCGGCGGGACAGCCGGGAGCGGCTGACGGCCGACCGGGCCGCCCTGGAACGGTTCGCGGGCTGGGCTGCCGGGAACACCGGCGACCGGCTGTCCGTCCTGTTCACCCCGTGGGGCGAGGGCCTGGTCCGCTCCTGGTACCGGCGCGCCCTGGTGGAGCTGTCGCACCTGCCGCACGTGCGCCGGGTCGCGATCCAGACCAACCTGAGCGGCCGCACCGGCTGGACCGCCGAGGCCGATCGGGACACGCTCGCGCTGTGGTGCACGTACCACCCGGGACAGACCCCGTACGACCGCTTCCTGGGCAAGTGCCGGGAACTGGCCTCCGCCGGGGTGCGGTTCAGCGTGGGCGTGGTCGGCCTGCCGGAACACCTCGCGGAGGCCCGGCGGCTGCGCGCAGCGCTGCCGCCCGAGGTCTACCTGTGGGTCAACGCGGCGGAGGGGCACGCCTACACCGATCCGGAGGCGGCGAACTGGACCGCCCTGGACCCGCTCTTCCCGTTCAGCCGCCACCCGCACCGCTCGGCGGGACTGCCGTGCCGCACGGGCGCCTCGGTGATCTCGGTGGACGGCGCCGGCACGGTCCGCCGCTGCCACTTCGTGAAGGCGGAGCTGGGCAACCTCTACGACGGCTCGTACCGGGCCGCCCTGCGCCCGCGCGCCTGCCCCCTGGCGGTCTGCGACTGCCACATCGGCTACGTCCACCTGGAGACGCTCCCGCTCTACGACGTCTTCGCGGGCGGTGTCCTGGAGCGGGTCCCGGCGGCCGGCCCGGCGGCCGTCCATGCCGCGGACCCTGCTCTCGGCGCGGCCCGGGTGGGCCTCCCGGTCGTCTCGGTCACCCCGTGACACGGGAGCGCGGCGAGTCGGCAAAGCGGAGGGAAATAACGGCCGTCTACCTCTCGGAGGAGCTGGAGAACCCGCGCCGCAACGTCCCGCGGACCGTGCTGGCCACCCTCACCATCTCCGCCGCCGTCATCCTGGTCCCCGTCATCGCCATCACCCTGGGCGCCCCCGACCTGGAGGCGCTGACCTCCGGCGACCTCGGCACCATGGTGACCGCCTGGTCCAACTCGGCCGTCGGCACCTTCGTCAGCCTCTGCGTGGCCCTCGCCATCGTCAACGCCGGCATCGTCATGGTCATCCAGAACTCCCGGGTGCTGTTCGCCTCCGCCCGCGACAAGGCCTGGCCCGCGCCCGTCAACTCCGCGCTCTCGCGGCTCGGCCGGTTCGGCTCCCCGTGGGTGGCCACCCTGCTCGTCGGCATCCCCGGCGCGGCGATGTGCTTCGTCGACCTGGACACCCTCTACGGGGTCACCGGCGTGTCGGTGACCGGCATGTACCTGCTGGTCGCCGTGGCCGCGCTGGCCGGCCGCCGCGGGGCGCACCGCGAGACGGCCGCCTGGCGGATGCCGCTGTGGCCCGCCGTCCCGATCGTGCTGATCCTGGTGTTCGCGTACATCCTCACGCAGCAGGAGACCCAGTACCTGCTGTGGACCGGCGGGATCACCGCCGTCGCCACCCTGTACTGGGCGCTGTACCTGCGCCCGCGCAAGGACACCCGCTGGCTGGTCAGCATCCCGGTGGACGAGGACAACCCGGCTCCGGCGCCGGCTGCCGCCGTGTAGCGGTCGACCGGCGGAGCACAGGTGCGGGGCCACGGGTTCCCCCCGTGGCCCCGCACCTCTTCTCCGTCCGCCGGGCGCCGGCGGCCTCCCTACCCGGGCATGACCACCGGACTCGCTCCGCCCAGGGTGAGCGCCGTGTTCACGAGGCCGACGTGGCTGAACGCCTGGGGGAAGTTGCCGAGTTGGCGTCCCGAGACGGGGTCGTACTCCTCGGCGAGAAGTCCCACGTCGTTGCGTACGGCCAGCAGCCGTTCGAAGAGTTCCCGCGCCTCCTTCTCCCGTCCGATCAGGTGCAGGGCGTCGGTCAGCCAGAACGAGCAGGCGAGGAAGGCTCCTTCGTCGCCGGGCAGGCCGTCCACCGAGAGCCCCTCGGTGCTGTAGCGGCGGACCAGGCCGCTCCGGCCCAGTTCCTCGCGCACCGCGTCGACCGTGCCGATGACGCGGGGGTCGTCGGGCGGCAGGAAGCCCACGCGCGGGATGAGGAGGGTGGCGGCGTCCAGTTCGCGGGACCCGTAGTACTGGGTGAAGGTGCGCCGGTCGGCGTCGTAGGCGTTGGCACAGACGTCGCTGTGCACCTCCTCCCTCATGGCGCGCCAGCGGTGCACGTCGCCGGGCAGCCTGGGGTTGAGTTCCAAGGTGCGCACGGCGCGGTCGGCGGCGACCCACGCCATCACCTTGGAGTGCGTGAAGTGGCGGCGCGGGCCGCGCACTTCCCACAATCCCTCGTCGGGGCGGCGCCAGTTCTGCTCCAGGAAGTCGAGGAGCGCGAGCTGGAGCTTCCACGAGTGCCACTCGGAGGGGAGTCCGGCGGAGCGGGCCACGTAGAGGGAGTCGAGGACCTCTCCGTACACGTCGAGCTGGAGCTGGTCGACGGCCGCGTTGCCGACGCGGACCGGAGCGGAGCCCGCGTACCCCTTCAGCCAGGGCAGCTCGGCCTCCGGGATGCGCCGCTCGCCGCCGATCCCGTACATGATCTGCAGGTCGGCCGGGTCGCCCGCGACGGCCCGCAGCAGCCACTCCCGCCAGGCGCGGGCCTCGTCGAGGTACCCGGTGGCCACCAGTGAGCCGAGGGTGAGGGTGGAGTCGCGCAGCCAGCAGTAGCGGTAGTCCCAGTTGCGGACACCGCCGAGCTCCTCCGGCAGGGAGGTGGTCGAGGCGGCGGCGATTCCGCCGGTGGGGGCGTAGGTGAGGGCCTTGAGGGTGATCAGGGAGCGGACCACCGCCTCCCGGTAGGGGCCCTGGTAGGTGCACTGGCCGGTCCATTTCCGCCAGTCGGCGAGGCTCTGCTCCAGGGCGGCGTACGGGTCCAGGAGTTCGGGGCGCGGTTCGTGCGACGGGTGCCAGGTGAGCACGAAGGCGACGCGCTCGCCGGCGGCGACGGTGAACTCGGAGCGGGTGCTCATGTCCTCGCCCCACGTGTGCACGGGAGGTTCGCTGCGCAGCCACGCGGCGTCGGGCCCGGCGACGGCGACCCGGTCGCCCTCGCGGTTGCCGCCGCGCCGGACCCAGGGCACGACGTGTCCGTAGTCGAAGCGCAGGCGCAGGGTGCTGCTCACGGTCGATTCACCGGTGAGGCCTTCGACGATCCGCATCAGGTCGGGCGCGGTGTCGCGCTGCGGCATGAAGTCGACGACCTTGAACGAGGCGCCGTCCTCGGTCTCCCAGAAGGATTCCAGTACGAGCGTGCCGTCGATGTAGGCGCGGCGGGCGCAGCGCGCGGAATCGGGGGCCGCAGCCGGGGCGATGCGCCAGTGGCCGTTCTCCTCGTCGCCGAGGAGGGCGGCGAAACAGGCGGCCGAGTCGAAGCGCGGCAGGCACAGCCAGTCGATGGACCCGTCACGGCCGACCAGTCCACTGGTCATCAGGTCGCCGATGACCGCGTAGTCTTCGATGGGTTGTGTCATTTAGGGCACTTTCCCCCGAATGCCAGTACTCAATCAGCCCGTTCGGGTCCCCTCGCGGAGCCGCCCCCGGGGCGGCTCAGTTCCGTACGAGGAGCAGCACGCCCGCGGTCACGACGCCGAGGCCTACCGCGAGGGCGCCGTGGGCGAGGCGGTGGCCGCGCAGGACGGGCAGGAAGCGGTCGGCGGCGTACCGGCCGGGGCCGGTGAGCGCGAGGGCGGCGGCGCCGGCGGTGAGCAGGAGCTCGTACTCGACGCCCTGCGGGGCGAAGAAGGAGCCGGCGCCGTGCACGGCGATCGCGTTGATCATGGTGCCGACCAGGGCGGCGCCCGCCAGCGGGGTGAGCAGCCCGAGGACGAGGCCGAGTCCGCCGAGGGTCTCGGTCAGTCCGGCGACGACGGCCATGGCGTCGCCCGCCGGGTAGCCGCTGGCGGTGAAGAACTGGCCGGTGCCGCCGATGCCGCCGCCGCCGAACCAGCCGAAGAGCTTCTGAGTGCCGTGGGCGGCCATGGTCAGGCCGAGGACCACGCGCAGGAGGAGCAGGCCGACGTCGTGGGCGGGGGTCGAGAGGGCCGGGGCGTCGGAGGAGCGCGTGCGGGACGCGGCCGGTTCGCCGGCCCGCGGCTTCGGCGTGGCGCCGGAGGGGCTGGAGGGGCTGGTCAGAGGGCTGGTCATGAGGGGGTCCTTCCGATCGGGCGGCCCGGGGGCAGGTTGTTCAAATTCGAACGACTCGTCCCGACCCTAGCCCCGCATCCGTCGCTGATTCAAATTGGAACGTCGCGTGTAGCCTGGACGCATGGCTCAGACGAAATGGCTGGACGACCGCGAAATGCGGGCCTGGGAGGGGTTCCTGGCCGCTTCCGCGCTGGTCAACCGCCGCCTCGACCAGCAGCTGAAGGACGATTCAGGGCTCTCCCACCCGCAGTACGAGATCCTCGTACGGCTCGCCGGCGCACCAGAGGGCGAACTGCGCATGACGGAGCTCGCCAACGGGCTCGTCAACTCCAAGAGCGGCCTCACCTACCAGGTCACGCAGATGGAGAAGGCGGGCCTCGTCCGCCGCCGCACCTGCCCCTCCGACGTCCGGGGGATATTCGCCGTCCTGACCGAGACCGGCCGCGCCCGGCTGACGGAGGCCGCGCCGGGGCACGTGACCACGGTCCGGGAGGTCCTGGTGGACGTCCTCACCCCCGAGCAGCTCGACGCGCTCGCGGACGGACTCGGCGAGGTCAGCCGCCGCCTGCGGAAACAGGGCGCCTGATGGACACGACGACCGTCTGGCTCATCGTGGCGGCGGTGGTGGCGGCCGGGCTGGCGGTCACCGCGGCCGTACTCCTGGTACGGGTGTTCGCGGCCCGCCGGCTCCTGCGCGACGCGGGCATCCCCCTGCGCGACAAGGCCCTGTTCTGGGCCGCCGTGGCGTACACGGTCTCCCCGGTGGACCTGATCCCGGACCCGGTCTACCTGGACGACATCGGCATCCTGCTGCTCGCCCTGCGCTCCCTCCACGCGGCGGCCTCGGCGGCCCGCCCGCCCAAGGAACTCGACGCGGCGTAACGGCATCCGGGCCCGTCGGCTCAGCGGACCCCGCGCGGGCGGAACTGGACGCTGATCCGGGGGCCCACCGGGCGGGCCGTTTTGGGGACGGCGTGTTCCATCGTGCGCTGGCAGGAGCCGCCCATCACCACCAGGTCGCCGTGGCCCAGGGGCAGGCGGAGCAGGGTGGGGCCGCCGTCCCGGGGGCGCAGGGCCAGGTCGCGGGGGTCGCCCACCGAGAGGATCGCGACCATCGTGTCCTCGGTGGCGGACCGGCCGGTGCGGTCGCCGTGCCAGGCAACGCTGTCGCGGCCGTCACGGTAGAGGCACAGGCCCGCCGTGGTGAAGGGTTCGCCCAGCTCGGAGGCGTAGTGGCGGCTCAGCGCGGTCCGGGCCTCGGCGAGGGCGGGGTGCGGCAGCGGGTCGGCGTCGCCGTAGTGGGCCAGCAGGCGCGGGACCGCGACCTCCCGCTCGTACATCTGTCTCCGCTCGGCATGCCACGGGACCTCGGCCGCAAGGTGTTCGAACAGCGCGTCGGCGCCCGTCAGCCAGCCCGGGAGGTGGTCCACCCAGGCGTCGGCGCCCAGCTCCGTGCGCCGGACGCCCGCCAGGGGACCAAGCCGGATCTCGTCACTCTGGTCGAAGAGCGAGCCCTGGAGTGCGTGCATGCGTCCAGGATAGCGCGCGATTCGAACACCTGCACGAGTCGCCACTTCCGGTCCCCGGGCGTGACGGGGACCGGAAGCGGGATCACCACGGAGGGCCGGGCCGCTCCACTACTTCAGGTAGGGGCCGGCGGCGCCCACCTTGCCGGGGGCGGCGTTGCTGCCGCCCAGGTCGAGCACGTAGACCCGCAGGTTGCCCTTTCCGGGGGCGGGGACGGACAGGGTGCCGCCGGTGACGGTCTTCACGTCGCCGGTGACCGCGTCCTTGTACGTGCCGTTGGGCACGCCCGTGTACGTGGCGGCCCCGGTGACGGCCACCAGGGCGAAGCTGTCCACTCCGGCGGCGCCGTCGGTGTAGCGGCGCTTGAAGGCCATGCCTCCCGAGACCCCCTCGGTGGAGTACTGGCCCATCTGGAGCGCGGGCACGGCGCGGCGGATCTCGTTCAGCCGCTGGACGTGCTTGACCAGCGGGGATTCCAGGGTGGCGGCGACGGGCCCGGTGGCGGCGGCGACCTTCGAGAAGTCGGAGGCGGTGACCGATCCCGCGATCTTTTCCCCGTAGTAGGCGCGGCCGGTACCGGCGAGCGGGCAGGTCGGGCCGCAGTCGATCTGCTTGCCCGCCTGGAACTCGGTCTCGGATCCGTAGTACAGGGTCGGGATGCCGCGGAAGGTCCACATCAGGGCCATGTTCTCGGCCCAGGCCTCGGTGCCGCCCGCATAGCGGGTGGAGGACTTGCCGGGGCCGAAGTCGTGACTGTCGACGTAGACGACGTTGTAGGTGGCGTCGTTGTAACTGTCGTCGGAGTCCTTTCCGTTCTGGAAGGCGTTGTTCGCGTCCCCGAAGTTCATGTGCATGCGCATGTCGATGACGTTCATGCCGGAGAACTTGCTGTGGTCGGGGGCGTGGTAGAGGTTGCCGTTCAGGAAGGCGTTGGTGCTGGTCGGCTGCTTGGCCGGGTCGTTGTCGGTCGTGTACTGCTGGACGGCCGCGGTGGCGTCGTCCGCGCTGTACGTCGCGGACTCCTTCCAGGTGTAGTACTGGGCGGACTGGTTGGCCGAGCCCCGGTTCCACTTGTCGTTGACGAAGGAGCCGACCTCGCCGAAGACGTAGAAGTCCTCGGCCTTCTGGGCGCCGAACTGCTGGGCCACGCGCTGCTGGATGGCGGGCAGGAAGCGGCGGTTCCAGGTGACGCGGGGGATGTGTACGGCCGTGTCCACCCGGAAGCCGTCGACGCCCATGTCGATGTACTTGTTGTAGGCGCCGATGAGGTAGTTCTGGACGGCCGCGTTCTCGGTGTTGAAGTCCGCGAGGTCCTCGTGGATCCAGCAGGAACGGGCGTCCTCGCCCTCCCAGTTGCCGATCCAGCACTGGTGGAAGAGGGCCTTGGGGAACATGCCCGAGGTCGGGTTCGGCCACTGGCAGTTGTAGATCGTGTAGCCCTCGGCGCTCTTGTACTGCGTGGCCACGCCCCAGTTGACGCAGGTGTTCCCGGCCGGCTCGGCCGTCGACCACAAGTCGCCGTTGTAGTACGACTTCCCGCTCTTGGGGTCGACGGTGAGGCCGTCGTACTCGAAACCGGTCTGCTTCTCGTCGTAGAACCAGGACCACTGCGCGTCGCGCACGCCGAAGACGGTGGGGGTGAACAGCCCCTTGGCCCCCCAGCGGGAACTGTGGTTGTACACCACGTCCTGGTAGATCTTGACGCCCTTGGCGTGGGCGGCGTTGATGAGGTCCTGGTAGGAGGCGCCCGCCGATTCCAGGCGCGGGTCGACCTTGTAGAAGTCGTAGCCGTGATAGCCGTGGTAGTCGTAGTCGGAGCGGTTCAGCACGACCGGGGTGATCCAGATCGCGGAGAATCCGAGGGCCTTGACGTAGTCCAGCTTCTCGACCAGACCCTTGAAGTCCCCGCGGAACATGGGGTCGTTGTTCGCGGCGTTCCCGGACTTCACGTCCTGGCTGCCGCCCCGGTTGTTGGCGCTGTCTCCGTCGTTGAAGCGGGCGGTGAGCACGAAGTAGATGGGGTCCTTGCGCGGGTCACCGCCCAGTGGCGCGGATCCGGCCGGGGCCGGGGGCCGGGTGCCCGTGGTGGCGGAGGCCGCGGCGGAGGCGGCGGAGAGGTTCCCGGCGGCGTCCACCGCCTTGACCGTGTAGGTGTAGGCGGTGCGCTCCTCCAGGCCGGACTCGGTGAGCACCGTGGAGGTGACGGAGGTGACGGAGGTGCCCTTCGTGCCGCCGGAGCGGGTGACCTGGTAGCCGGTCACCGCCCGGTCGTCCGTGGCGGCGTCCCAGGTCACGACCGTGGACACGTCGGTGGCGGCGGCCCGCAGGCCCGTGGGCGCGGTCGGTGCGGTGGTGTCGGGGACGACGGCGGCGCACGGGTCGGCGGCGTTCGCCGTGACCGTGGTGTTCTTCACCGTGGACAGGCCCGTACCGAGGGCGTAGTTCCTGCCGTTGTTGTTGTCCCAGGTGCCGTTGCCGTTGTTGAAGGTGGCGGAGAGTCCGGCGGCCGAGCCGAGCGGGACCGTCTTCTTCACCCAGCCCGTGCAGGCCGGGTCCATGCCGGTGCCGGGGACGGTGGTCCAGGCGCCGCCGGTAGGGGTCCAGTGCAGATTGACGGTCGGCCAGCCGACCGTCGCCGTCGCGTAGTAGACGGTGGCGCTCGCGCCGGTTCCCGTACCGGGGTCCGCCGTGCAGGGGTCGCTGTGGGCCACGACCCCGTCCTTGACGGTGATGACCCCGGTACCCAGGGCGTAGTTCTTGCCCCCGTTGTTGTCCCAGGTGCCCTGGCCGTTGTTGAAGGTCGCCTGGAGGCCCGCGGCCGAGCCGAGGCTGACCGTCTTCTTCACCCAGTCGGTACAGGCCGCTTCCATCCCGGTGCCGGGGACGGTGGTCCAGCTACCTCCGTCGGGGGCCCAATGGAGGTTGTAGGCAGTCCAGTTGCGGGTCTTGGTGTAATAGAAGACCGTCGCCGTGCCGTCGCCGGCCGCCGTCGTGGCGGCGGGGGCGGCGTCGGCCGTGGCGGCCGCCACGGCGAGGGATGCTCCGGCGGCCGGCAGCGCGGCCGCCAGGCATCCCGCGACGGCCAGGGCCAGAGCCGTGGACCGCCCTCTGGGGTGTGATCGCGTACGTGATCTCAAGGTCTGCTCCTCGAAGCGGGGCCCAACAGCCCTGCGGCTTCGCGGCATTGAAAACTTGCCGCAAGGTTTTGCGGGGAGGTTATCCACGTGTCACCAGCGCGTGAACCCCTCGTGAAGCGGAAATCTCGCCACCGGGGGCGTCGGGGCAGCCCGAAGTGACCCTTTGCGGGGAGAACCACCGCAATGGCTTGCAGAAATTTTCTCCCGGCCGATGCACGCGGCCGGGAGCCGGGCACAGGGGAGGTCGACAAGTCGACTCCGGAGATGCGCGCACCCGGCGCACGACGCTCGCGGGAGCCGCGGGAGCCGCGGCCGTCGCAGCCGTCGCAGCCGTCGCAGCCGTCGCGGCAGCCTCAGGACCGCACGCAGCCGCAGGACCCGGGCGAGGCCCCGGGGACCGACCCTGGGCGTTTCGCCGCTACCGGCTCCTACCGGCCGCCGCGCAGGGTTTCGATCTCGCGGCGTTCGCGCTTCGTCGGGCGGCCCGCGCCGCGGTCGCGGATGCCGACCGCCGCCGCCTCCACCGGGGTGGGCGGCGGCGGGCTGTTGTCCGTCAGGCATTCCGCGGCGGCCGGGGCGCCGACCCGCTTGGACACCGGGCGCCGGACCACCACGATGCGCTCGCGCCCCGCATGGAAGAGGCGCACCTCGTCCCCGGCCCGCACCGCCTGCGCCGGCTTCGCGCGCTCGCCGTTGACCCGCACGTGTCCCGCGCGGCATGCCGTGGCGGCGATCGCCCGCGTCTTCGTCAGCCGGACCGACCAGATCCACACGTCGACCCGCGCCGATCCCGACGCCGCACCCGCACCCGCGGTTCCCTCTTCAGCCATGCCCCGACTCTAGCGAGGCGAGCCGGGCCGGGCCGAGCCCGTGGAAACGGAACGGTTTTGGCGGTTACGACAAGAGCAGTGGTATCTGCCATGGATATCATCCCAATGGAATTGCAAATGCGGCACACGTGCCCCTACCTTGTCGCACATGCAGTCCTACACCATCGGTCAGGCGGCCCGTCTTCTGGGCGTCAGCCCGGATACCGCACGCCGCTGGGCCGACGCCGGCCGTGTCGCGACCCACCGCGACGAGGCCGGCCGCCGGCTGATCGACGGCCGGGCCCTGGCCGCCTTCTCGATCGAGGTGGCGCAGGGGGCCCACACCGAGGACGGCGAGACCTACACCTCGGCGCGCAACGCCTTTGCCGAGATCGTGACCGCCGTCAAGCTCGGCGACGTGGCCGCCCAGGTCGAGATCCAGGCCGGTCCCCACCGCCTGGTCTCCCTCCTCACCCGGGAGGCCGTCGACGAGCTCGGGCTGGAGGTCGGCATGCGGGCCACCGCCCGCGTGAAGTCCACCAGCGTGCACATCGACCGCGCCTGACCCCGTTCGGCGCCACCCGGTTCCACACCACTCAGTACCACGCGTCCCCACCCGCTCCGCCCGTCCCCGGCGCGGGTCACCACCGCGCGGATCCGGCACCAGGCCGACCGCCGACCCGACCGAGGAGCACCAGCTCATGTCCCCGATCCCGCCCCTGAACCGCCGTACCGCCGCGCTCGCCCTCTCCACCGCCCTGCTCGTGCCGGCGCTCGCCGCCTGCGGCAGCGGCGACGACAAGGAGGACGGGGCCGCCGCCTCTCCGGGCTCCGCCTCCGGGTCCGCCGAGCCCAAGGCCGCGCACCTGACGGTGCTCGCCGCCTCCTCCCTCACCGACGTCTTCAAGGCCGCGGGCGCCGCGTACGAGAAGGCGCACCCGGGGTCCAAGGTCACCTTCTCCTTCGCCGGTTCACAGGAGCTCGCCGCGCAGGTCAAGCAGGGCGCCCCGGCCGACGCGCTGGTCACAGCCGACACCAAGACGATGGACGGCCTGAAGGCCGAGACCGACGAGCCGGCGGTCATCGCCAAGAACCGCCTGGTCATCGCGACCGGCAAGGGCAACCCGTTCAAGGTCGCCGGCCTCAAGGACCTCGCCGACACCAAGATCAAGGTCGTGCTGGCCGCGCCCGAGGTCCCCGTGGGCCGTTACAGCAAGCAGATCCTCGACGCCCAGAAGATCGAGGTGAAGCCGGTCTCCCAGGAGCCCAACGTCCGCGCCGTGCTGAGCAAGGTCGAGCTGGGCGAGGCCGACGCCGGTCTCGTCTACAAGACCGACACCCGCAAGTCCGGTGACAAGGTCGCCGTCGTGGAGATCCCGGACGCCGAGAACGCCGTGGCCTCGTACCCGGCCGCCACGCTCAAGGGCTCCAAGAACGCCGGGGCCGCGGCCGCGTTCGTGGCGTGGCTGAGCACCCCGGAGGCCCAGAAGATCCTCCAGGACGCGGGCTTCCAGACGGCGTGACCGCCCGCCGCATCCGGTGACGGAGAGGGACTGCCCGGTCCGGGGGGACAGGCAGTCCCTCTCCGTTTCCCCCCGCCGCACTACGCTTCACACGCCGCCCGGGCGTCCTCCGTCCCGGACGGCGTCCCGACATCCCCGGCCAGGAATGCACATGAGCAGACTCCGTACCCGCCGCGCCCGGCCCCCCGTGGCTCTGGCGCTCCCCGCTCTGGTCGCCGTGGCGTTCCTGCTGATGCCGCTCGTCGGCATCCTCACCCGCACCCACTGGAGCGATCTCGGCGCGCACCTCACCAGCCCCGGTGTGGTCGAAGCGCTCCGGCTCTCGCTGGTGGTGTCCCTGTGGGCGCTGGGCTTCTCGCTCCTCCTCGGGGTGCCGCTCGCCTGGCTGCTGGCCCGCGTCGAGTTCAAGGGCAAGGCGCTGGTGCGCTCGCTGGTCCTGCTGCCCATGGTGCTGCCGCCCACGGTCGGCGGCGTGGCCCTGCTGCTCGGTTTCGGCCGGCGCGGGCTGCTCGGCCCCTGGCTGGAGGGCACCTTCGGCATCACGCTGCCCTTCCACACCTCCGGTGCGGTCGTCGCGGCCACCTTCGTCGCGATGCCCTTCCTCGTGATCAGCCTGGAGGGCGCCCTCGCGGGGCTCAGGCCGAGCTACGAGGAGACCGCCGCCTCCCTCGGCTCCACGCCGCTGCGCGTGTTCTTCACCGTGACGCTGCCGATGGTGGCCCCGGGCCTGGTCGCCGGAGCCGCGCTGACCTGGGCGCGGGCGCTCGGCGAGTTCGGCGCCACCATCACCTTCGCGGGCAACCTCCCCGGCACCACCCAGACCCTGCCGCTCCAGGTCTACCTGCTGCTCCAGGACCAGCCCGAGGCCGCCACGTCCGTGTCCCTGCTGCTGCTCGCGATCGCCATGGCCGTACTCATCGCCCTGCGCGGGAGGTGGACGGGAACCCCCGTCGCCCGCAAGGACCCCGGTGCGTCGGTGGTCACCGAGGAGGCCGCCGGGCCGGCTCCCGTGGGCCCCGTACCGCCCGCGGCCGCGGGCTCCCCCGCGTCCCCTGCGCCCGCTCCCGCGCGGGCGGCGCAGCCGTCGGCAGGAACTCCGGCCGAGGACGCTACTGCGTCCGACGGCGCGCACTGGCCGCTGCACGCCACCGTCACCGGTTTCAACGAGCTCACCCTCGACGCCGCACCCGGAACCACCATCGCCGTCGTCGGCGAGAACGGCGCCGGCAAGACGACCCTGCTGCGCGCCCTGCTCGGCCTGACCCCCCGCGCCCACGCCGAGCTCCGGCTCGGCGACGCCGATGTGACCGGCCTGCCCCCGCACCGGCGCCAGGTCGCCTGGGTCCCCCAGGACGGCGCGCTGTTCCCGCACCTGAGCGCGCTCGCCAACACCGCGTACGGGCTGCGCGCCCGCCGGGTGCCCCGGGCCTCGGCCCGGGCCGAGGCGCAGGGCTGGCTGGACCGGCTCGGCGTCGGGCACCTCGCCCACCGCAAGCCCGCCCAACTCTCCGGCGGGCAGGCCCAGCGGGTGGCGCTGGCCCGCGCGCTGGCCGCCCGGCCCCGGCTGCTGCTGCTCGACGAGCCGCTCGCCGCCCTGGACCAGACGACCCGCGCCCGTGTCCGGCACACCCTGCGCACGCATCTGGCCGGCTTCGGCGGGGTCTGCCTCATCGTGACGCACGACCCCGTCGAGGCGGTGTCCCTGGCCGACCGGGTCCTCGTACTCTCCGACGGGCGGACCCTGCAGGACGCTCCGCCCGCCGAGGTGACCCGGCACCCGCGCTCCCCGTGGGTGGCCCGGATGCTGGGGCGCAACGCCTGGCCCGGCACGGCCTCGGCCGACGGGCTGCACCTTGCCGCCGGGGGCCGCCTGGTGGTGGCCGAGGCGCTGCCCGAGGGGGCGCAGGCCCTCGCGATCATCGCCCCCGAGGCGGTGTCCGTGCACCGGGACCGGCCGGGCGGCAGCCCGCGTAACGTATGGCCCGGCACCGTACGGGAGATCACCTCGGTCGGTAGCCGGCTGCGCGTGCTGGTCGGCTCGGACCAGGCACCCGACCTCGTCGCGGAGATCACCCCCGAGGCCGCCGCCGAACTGGGAATCGTCGACGGCGCCGCGGTGTGGACCAGCGTGAAGGCGACCGAGGTCACCCTCGTACGGCTCTAAGGCCCAGGCACGCTCCCTGCCCGCCCTACGCGCCCACGTAGGTCGCCAGGTGCTCGCCGGTGAGGGTGGCCCGGCCCTCGACGAGGGCGGCGGGGGTGCCCTCGAAGACGATCCGGCCGCCGTCGTGACCGGCGCCGGGCCCGAGGTCGATGATCCAGTCGGCGTGCGCCATGACCGCCTGGTGGTGTTCGACCACGATCACCGACTTGCCGGAGTCGACGAGGCGGTCGAGCAGGCCGAGGAGCTGCTCCACATCGGCGAGGTGCAGGCCGGCGGTCGGCTCGTCGAGTACGTAGACCCCGCCCTTGTCCGCCATGTGCGTGGCCAGCTTGAGCCGCTGCCGCTCGCCGCCGGAGAGGGTGGTCAGCGGCTGGCCGAGGCTGACGTAGCCCAGGCCCACGTCCGCCAGCCGCTCCAGGATCTTGTGCGCGGCCGGGGTGCGGGCCTCGCCGGCGCCGAAGAACTCGGCTGCCTCGGTGACCGGCAT
The DNA here is from genome assembly GCF_040612195.1 of Streptomyces sp. NPDC006450. Lineage (NCBI taxonomy): Bacteria > Bacillati > Actinomycetota > Actinomycetes > Kitasatosporales > Streptomycetaceae > Streptomyces > Streptomyces sp. NPDC006450. The sequence goes on from NZ_JBEXPT010000007.1 coordinate 112,380, forward strand.
CGCGAGGACCTCGCTGATGTCGCGGCCACCGAGGTGGTGTTCCAGGACCGAGGCGTGGAAGCGCTTGCCCTCGCACTCCTCGCAGGTCGTGGAGACGCCGGCCATCATCGCCAGGTCGGTGTAGACGACCCCCGCGCCGTTGCAGCCGGGGCAGGCGCCCTCGGAGTTGGCGCTGAACAGAGCCGGCTTCACGCCGTTGGCCTTGGCGAAGGCCTTGCGGATCGGGTCGAGCAGGCCGGTGTAGGTGGCCGGGTTGCTCCGCCGGGAACCGCGGATCGCGCCCTGGTCGACCGAGACCACGCCCTCGCTCGCCGGGATCGAGCCGTGCACGAGCGAGCTCTTGCCGGAGCCGGCGACGCCGGTGACCACGACGAGCACCCCGAGCGGCACGTCGACGTCGACGCCCCGCAGGTTGTGCGCCCTGGCGCCGCGGATCTCCAGCTTTCCGCTGGGCTCGCGCACCGCCGACTTGAGGCGCGCGCGGTCGCCGAAGTGCCGGCCCGTGACGGTGTCGCCCGCCCGCAGCCCCTCGACGGTGCCCTCGAAGCAGATGGTGCCGCCCCCCTGGCCCGCGCCGGGACCGAGGTCGACGACGTGGTCGGCGATCGCGATCGTCTCCGGCTTGTGCTCCACGACGAGCACCGTGTTGCCCTTGTCGCGCAGCCGCAGCAGGAGGCGGTTCATCTGCTGGATGTCGTGGGGGTGCAGTCCGACGGTGGGCTCGTCGAAGACGTAGGTGACGTCGGTGAGCGAGGAGCCGAGGTGGCGGATCATCTTGACGCGCTGGGCCTCACCGCCCGACAGCGTGCCCGAGGGCCGGTCCAGCGAGAGGTAGCCGAGCCCGATCTCCACGAACGAGTCGAGGGTCTGGCGGAGCGTGGCGAGGAGCGGGGCCACCGAGGGCTCGTCGAGGTCGCGGACCCATTTCGCCAGGTCGCTGATCTGCATCGCGCAGGCGTCGGCGATGCTGATCTTCTTGATCTTCGAGGACCGGGCTCCCGCGCTGAGCCGGGTGCCCTCGCAGTCGGGGCAGACGGTGAAGGTCACCGCGCGCTTGACGAAGGCCCGGATGTGCGGCTGCAGCGCCTCGACGTCCTTGGACAGCATCGACTTCTGGAGCTTGGGGATGATGCCCTCGTAGGTGAGGTTGATCCCGTCGACCTTGATCTTGGTCGGCTCCTTGTGGAGCAGGTCGCTCAGCTCGCGCTTGGTGTACTTGCGGATCGGCTTGTCCATGTCGAAGAAGCCGGACCCGCTGAAGATGCGGCCGTACCAGCCGTCCATCGTGTAGCCGGGGATGGTGAGGGCGCCCTCGCCGAGCGACTTGGTGTCGTCGTACAGCGCGGTGAGGTCGATGTCGTTGACCGAACCCCGGCCCTCGCAGCGCGGGCACATGCCGCCGGTGATGCTGAAGCTGCGCTGCTCCTTCACGGTCTGCCCGCCGCGCTCCACGGTGAGCGCGCCGGCCCCGCTGGCCGAGGCCACGTTGAAGGAGAAGGCCTTGGGAGAGCCGATGTGGGGCTTGCCGAGCCGGCTGAAGAGGATGCGCAGCATCGCGTTCGCGTCGGTGGCGGTGCCCACGGTGGAGCGGGGGTCGGAGCCCATCCGCTGCTGGTCGACGGTGATCACGGTGGTCAGCCCGTCGAGGACGTCCACCTCGGGCCGTGCCAGGGTCGGCATGAAGCCCTGGACGAAGGCGCTGTAGGTCTCGTTGATCAGCCGCTGCGACTCGGCGGCGATCGTGTCGAACACCAGGGAGCTCTTGCCCGAGCCGGACACACCGGTGAAGACCGTGAGCCGCCGCTTGGGGATCTCGACGCTGACGTCCTTGAGGTTGTTCACCCGCGCACCGTGTACGCGGATCAGGTCGTGGACGTCGGCGGCGTGCGGCTCGGGGGACTGGGTGCCCGTCCTCGTGACCTTGCTCATCGTGTCTCCATACTGTCGGGCTGACGCCGCTCCGTGGGGCCGGCGCCGCCTTTCGCGGTCGCGTCAACGCTCCCCTGTCTACCCGATCGGCGGTGTCATCCGGGAGCGGCGCCAGGTATGAGGTGCGGTGGATCTCAGGGCTTGCGGGGCTGGTGGAACCGGATCATCGTTCCGGCCGGGTCCCGGAAGGCCCGGTCCGGTTTCACGCCAGGGGCGGGCGGCCGGCCCGTGCTTCCCCGGTTGCCGGCCGGATTCACCGGCCGGCTGCCGGCAGTACGGAGAGCCAGTCGCCCGTCGCGAAGGCGTCGGCGCCGATCACGGTGCGGCCGGTGCGCGGGGCCGCGACGGTGAGCACGCCCTCGGTGCGGCCGGCCGCGAAGCGGGGGGCGCCGACGGTGATGACCACGGCCCGTTTGCCGGTGGCCCGGCGGAATTCCGCCAGGAGCCGCAGGCGCAGGGCGGCCTCCTTGCGGTCGACGGCCTGCGGCGCGTACGGCTCCACGACGGCCAGCGCGCCCGTGCCCGATTCCCGGGCGGCCGTCGCGAGGGCCGTGCGCAGGGCCGCGATCCGCTCCAGCCCGCCGCCGGCGAGGGTGGGGCGCGTGGAGCCGAGCGGCAGGAACCGTACGCCCCGGTGCAGGAAGGCCGGGCGGCCGGTGCCGGTCAAGGCGAAGTCGACGGCCGGCGTCCCGGCGGATGCCGCCGCGGGCCGGGCTCCCGCGGGGGCGACCGCGAAGCGCCAGGGCCGGGATTCCACCCGGGCCGCCGTGGCCACGATCGGATCCGGGGTCTCGTCCGTACGGACGAACCCGGTCGGCGGCGTCCGCGCCGCCAGGGTGTCCAGCAGCAGCCGCGGGGCGGCGGCCGGCTTGGCGCGCATGGTTGCGGGTGCGGTGGCCGAGAGCCCGGTCACGGTGAACGGGCGCTCCGCCAATGCCGGGAGCGGCAGGCTGATCTGCCGCCAGCCGGTCCCGTCCGCGGCGGGCCCGTGCAGGACGGCGACGGCCCCGTCGCCGTCGGAGAGTTGCACCGCGGGCCGGGCCCCGGAACCGTCGCCGTTCACCCAGAGGGAGAGCGACCGGGCCAGTTCGGGGATCGGGAGGGGCCGGGGCGGGGCCGCGGCGGCGGTCCCTCGTCCGGCGGGCGGCGCGAGGGCGAGCCCCCGGCCCGCACGGCCCGCGGCGGGCGCGGCGCCGGTACCGGTCCAGCGGGCCGCATCCTCCAGATCCGCGAGCGGTCGGTCCGACAGGCCCACCCCGAGTGCCAGTTCGGCCGCGGCCACGGAGACACCGCGCACCGTGGCCCGCAACGGCCCCGCCGCGTCCGGGACTCGGGCGGTCACCGTGAATCCGCCGCGCCCGTCGTCGGCGACGCTCCACCGGGAACGGTCGAATTCGAGCTCGACGTCCCGGGGTTCGACGACGGCGGCCGCGCCCTGCGCGTCGTATCCGGTCAGGACGAACCGCACGCTGTCCCCCTTCTCCGCGAGCCCGATCCGGTCCGGAACGGCCCGGACCCGGGTCACCGCCCCGAGGACCTCGACGCGGAGTGCACCGCGCGCCGCTCCCAGCTCCGCGCGGGCCTCCACCGGGCCGGGTGCGGAGGCCCGCAACCCCCCGGCGGAGTCGATCCTGCCCGCGCTCCCCGCGAGTGACCACCCCGGAGCCTTCCCCCGGGTGGTCGCCGGGCCGAGGTGTGCGTCGTAGGGGGTGGCCCTGAGGGTCCGGGTGAGGCCGGGGAAGGCGCGCGCGGCCCCGCCGACGGGCTCGATCCGGTAGCCGGCGGCGCGGCCGGAGCCGGCCGGGGCGGTCAGGACCAGGCCGTTGGGAACCGGGCGCAGGCGGCCGTCGGACGGGGAGTTCTCGACGGCCAGGGCCGTCTCCCCGGTCGGCGCGGCGAGCAGGGTCGAAGAGCCGCCGCCGTCCAGGTTCAGGGCCTCGTGGGCGCCGAGCCGGTGCATCAGCCGGCCGAGCGCCGTCAGGGTCAGCCCTCCGCTGTCGCGCTGGCGGCCGTCGACGGTGACCAGGCGGGCCCGCCGGCCGTCGCGGGAGAAGCCGACGGCGGTGCGCGGCGCGGCCGCGTTGTTCGGCTCGCCGTCGTGGTTCTGCGGGACCCCGGCCACGACGAGCGCCTCCCGGCCGCCGACCGCGCTCGCCGGGAGCGGCCCGCCCCCGGCCGCGACCGGCCGGGCCGTCACGGCGACCGCGTCCCCGGGGCGTAGGGCGGCGAGTTCCGGCGCGGCCGCGCCGGCCGCGACCAGCACGGTGGTGCCGGGTGCGGGACGCTTCCGGCGCGCGGGCGGGCGTCCCGCCGCGCGCACGGCCTTGACCCGGCCGTCGCGCAGTTCCACCGCCCGTCCGGACACGGGGAGTCCGTCCGCCGGCCAGTCGGCGGTGTAGGCGGCGAAGCCCTCGGCGGGTGGCCGCGCGGTGTTGAATCCGGCGAGCGGGCGGACCCGGCCGCCGGGCAGGGTGATCCTCCCGTCGAGGGCGAGGCGGAGCACCCGGCCCGGCCCGTCGGCGCCGAAGCCGACGGCCCGTCCGGCGCCGGGCGAGGGTGCGTGCAGCAGCCGCCCGGCGCCGATTCCGGGGCCGAGCGGGGCGCCCGTACCCCCGATGTCGAAGAAGTCCCCGTTCACGGCGGCGACCACGCGGCGGCCCGGCCCGGCGGGGTGGCGGGCCGCGGAGTCGGCGAGGGTGGCGACGCCCCGGCCGCCGAGGTATTCCACCCGCACACCGCCGCCCCCGGCGGTGCCGGAACCCGTACCCGTACCCGTACCCGTACCCGCCAGCTGGACGTCGAGTTCGTCGATGCGGAGCCACCGGTCGGCTTCGAGCCGGTCGTACGACTCCAGCCGTACCCCGGCGGCGATCTGCCGGGCGGTGCGGGCCGTCTCGATCCCCTCGCCCTTGCCGCTCCCGGAGGCATGGGCCCGCGGGGACGCCGGGGCCACGAGCAGCACGGTGAGCAGGGCCGGCAGCACGACGGGCAACAGCGGGCGCGGGGTGGACATCCAGGCAGGATCATCCAGCTCCACGCATATGAGTACATGAACACAGCGCGAGTCCGGCGTGTGTCATCCATTCGCCCGCACCGGCCCCCCCGGGGGGGGAAGCGCCAAGTCATCCAAAGGTGCGGTCTGAAAGCTTGGCCCCGCACGTCTTCGACCGCGACCACACGGCGGCGGGCCGGCGGGCCTTCCGCACATGTCACCTGTTCCCGGGGGTACACCTTCATGTCCTTCAGCGCGACCGGCTCACCGCCGCCCGTCCACCCCGACCAGCAGACACGGCCCCGGGTGCCCTCCCCCCAGGTACCTTCCCCGGAGCCCCTCGCCCTGCTGCGCCCGCCCGGCGGGCTCGCGACGGCAACGACCGTCCTCCTCGCCCTCTCCGGCCTCTACGCCCTGCTCCTGACCGGGACCGGCCTGTACCTCACCTCGGCCCTGCGCGCCGGGAGCTACCCGGACGCGGGGACCGAGGACGGCGACACCCTGCCGGACACCTTGACGGCGCTGTCGTTCCTCTTGGAGATCCCGCTGCTGGTCGTCACCGCGGTCCTCTTCGTCAGCTGGTTCCACCGCGCCCACCACAACGCCCTGGTGTTCGGCCGGGAATCGGTCACCCGCTCCCCGGCCTGGGCCATCGGCGGCTGGTTCGTCCCCTTCGCCTTCCTCCGCATCCCGTACAAGATGGCGAAGGAGATCTGGGCCGCCAGCCTCCTGCGCGGGCCGGGCGGCGCCCCCCGTCCCGTCTCCACCGCACCCGTCACCAGCTGGTGGCTGGTGTGGATCACCGCGCTGTTCGCCAACCGCGTGTACGACGCGCTCCACGACCGCGCCGACGACGCGGACGGGCTCGCCACCGCCGCCACCGCCGGAGCCGTGTACGGCGTGGTGCTGCTCGCGGCCTCCGTCCTCGCGATCCGCTTCGTGCGCGCGCTCACGGCGATGCAGATCGCCAAGGCCGCGCAGGGCCCCCACGCGGCCGAATAGCAGGCCGGCTCCTACATCGCGCCGGGCTGCGGGGACGGGAGGGTGGGACCCGGGGGGCCAGGAGCCGGAGGGCCGGGAGCCGAGCCGTCGGGAGTCGGTTCGGCAGCGATCGCATGGGCGGAAGTCGGTTCGGCAGGGCCCGAGTCGGCGGGAGCCTGGACGGCGAACTCGCACCACACGCACTTCCCGCCGCCCCGGGGCTCCACGCCCCAGGCGTCCGCGAGCCGGTCCACCAGCATCAGGCCGCGCCCCGACACCGCCCAGTCGTCGGCCTCCCGGCGCCGCGGCAGGGCACTGCTGGTGTCCTCCACCTCGATCCGGATCCGGCCCTCCGGGGTCAACCGCATGCTGACGCCGGCGACTCCGTCCGTGTGGACCAGCGCGTTGGTCATCAACTCGTCCGCCGCCAGCTCGATCTCGTCGGCCTGGTCCCACGCACCCCATGCCGCGGAGGCCGCCCGGATCAGGTGCCGGGCCATCGCCGGGGCGTCCGGGTCCCCGGGGGTGAGCCGGTGGCGCAGCGGGCCGCCGCCGCGCGGGAGCGGGGTGCCGCGGCGGCGCAGCAGGAGCAGGGCCATGTCGTCCCCGCCGCCCGAGTCCCCGACCAGGTCGCACAGGACGTCGGCGAGTTCCTCCACGTCCGCCGGCCCGTCCCGGACCGCGTCCATGAGCTCGCGCACACCGGTGTCGGGATCCCCGCCGGGCCGTTCGGTCAGACCGTCCGTGCACAGCAGCAGGGTGTCCCCCGGGTGCAGTTCGAGGCTGGTGACCGGGTATCCGGTACCGTCCGTGCCGAAGGCGCCCGGGCCACCGCGAGCACCTGTCCCGGGAGCTCCGGGCTCCCGCACCGGGAGGCCCAGCGGCAGCCCGCCCGCCACCTGTACCCGGTGGCAGCTGCCGTCGCCGCGCCGCACCACGGGGTCGAGGTGCCCGGCGCGGACGAGCAGGGCCATGCCGCTGGTGAGGTCGATGTCGACGTACGTGCAGGTGGCGAAGCGTTCCGTCTCCAGGTCCCGCAGGAAGGCCGAGGCCCGCTCCATGGCCGCCCCGGGGGCGTGGCCCTCGGCGATGTACGCGCGCAGTGCGATGCGCAGCTGGCCCATGACTGCGGCGGCGTCCGTGTCGTGGCCCTCCACGTCGCCGATCATCACTCCGACCCGGCCCTCGCCCAGCGGGACCACGTCGTACCAGTCGCCGCCGATGTCCCGGCCCATCCGGGCCGAGCGGTACCGTACGGCGATCTCGGCGCCCGGTACCGAGGGGATCCGGCGCGGCAGCATCGCCTGCTGGAGCCCCTCCGCCAGATCGTGCTCCTGCTCCAGCAGCATCGCCCGCTGGAGGCTCTGCGCGATGCTGCTTCCGAGCGCGACCAGCAGGTTCCGCTCCTCCTGGGTGAAGCCTGCCTTGTCCCGGTAGAGCAGGCCGATCGCGCCGATCGGGCGGGCCTGGGCGATCAGCGGCAGGTAGGCGGCCGCCGAGATGTGCATCGAGGAGATCTTCGCCCAGAGCCCGGGATAGCCGGCGGCGAACTCGGCCGCGGAGTCCAGGAAGCGCGGCTGGAGCGAGCGCACCACCTCGCTCATCGGGTACTGCTCGTCGATGCGGGTGTAGCGGGTTCCGGGGACGAAGCTGCCCGCGGGTCCCTCGGCGACGAGGTGGATCCGGCCGGCTTCGACCAGTCCCATGACCATGCCCATGGACCCGAGCCGTTCCAGCCCGTGGGCGTCGCCGAGGGCGTCGATGACGTCTTGGACCGTACGGGCGTGCGCGAGCGCGGCCGTGGTGCTCTCGACCACGGACGTCTGGCGGCGCCGCTCCTCGTCCAGCCCGAGGCGTTCCGCCGAATGACTGAGCTCCTCGGTGGCGTCGCGGACGATGCCGATGATCCGGTAGGGACGGCCGTCCGGGCCGCGCATGACCCGTCCCTGGGTGTGCGTCCAGCGCAGTTCGCCGTCGTGGCAGCGGATGCGGAAGTAGGCGCCGTAGCTGTCGACCCCGCTCTTGAGGGCCGAGGAGACCAGCGCGTCGAGCCGGACGCTCTCGGTGGGCGGTACGCGCGGCGCGAGGGACTCCGGGCGGCCGTCGTACTCCTCGGGGGCGGTGTCGAAGACCTCGAGTGCGGCCGTGTCCATGTGCATGAGACCGGTGACCAGGTCCCAGTCGAAACTGCCCATGCGGTTCAGCGAGAGCGACCGGTCCGGATGTGCGGGCCAGTCGTCCGGCAGCGATACGGCGGTCGGCACCGGTCCACCATGACACACGGGCCGGTCAGGCGCTCTCCAGGTACTGCCCGTCGTACGGGGCGGAGGGCTGCTGCTCGGGGACGGAGTAGGGGTCCTCGTACGGGTCCCCGTACGGGTCGGCGTACGGGTCCGCGTACGGATCGCTCGGCTGCGGCGACCCGCCGTCGGGACCCACGGCCCCCGGGTCGCTCGGCGTCTGCCCGGGCAGGTCGGAGGGGATGTCGGTGGGGACGTCAGAGGGCTGGTCGGTGGCGGGCGGCGGCGCCGTGGGCGGGTCCGAGGGGATGCCGGAGGAGGGCTGATCGGGGGCCGTCGGGGTGTTCGGGGTGTTGGGGGTGTTCGGCGTGTTCGGAACCGTCTTCGGGGAGCTCGGCGGGCAGTCGGCCGCGTTCGGGGCGGGCACGCGGCCGGGGCTCGGCGGGCCGGTGGGCGGCGGCTCGGTGCGGGCGAGGCTGTTGCTCTCCGGGGTCCGGCACGGATCGCCCGGCGCCGTGCCGGGCGGGGTCACGGGCCCGTCGGGGATCCCGTCGGCCGGGTCGTACGGGGGCGGCGTCCGCGGGGTGCGGTCCTGGGCTCCGTCGTCGCCGGCCGTGCGCTCGATCCAGGTGTTGTCGGCGATGTTGACGATGACCAGGTTGTCGATCACCTGCATGGTCGGTTCGATGACCACGACCTGGGTGGGCTGGTAGCCGCCCCAGGGCTCCCCCTTGAGCACCGGTGCCCCGGGGGCGGCCCGCGGCGCGAGGAGCGGGTTTCCGCAGGCGCAGCGGACGCGGGGCATGCCGTGGTCGTCCACGAGGACGGCGGTGCCGGCCTGGAGGACGGACTGGAAGGCGTTGGCCTTGCCGTCGACGAAGCCGTGGTTGGTCATCCGGGTGTCGGCGCGCAGCACGACCGGGGTGAGTCCGCGCAGAAAGTCGGGGATCCGCTCCTGCTCCACCTGGGAGGCCTCGGCGAAGGCGCGGGCCTTGGCGTCGTCGGTGGTCAGGGACTGGACCTGCGCCTCCACGTCGCAGCTGCCGAGCCGCTGGGTTCCGCCGTACAGGCCGGGGGTGGCCGCGTTGACGGTACGGATGCCCTGGCCGGTCGCGTTGGGCAGCGGGGGCTGGACCGGGGCCGATTCGCCGGTGGCGGAGGAGGAGGTGAAGGGATCCGGGCCGGCCGAGGCCACGGGTTGGAGGTGGACGTCCTGGCTCTCGGCGGCGGGGCCCTTGGTCCGTCCCTCTTCGCCGGAGGCCCCGCAGGCCGCGGCGAGGAGTCCGAGGACCGTGAAGAGGGCCGCACGGGCCGGTGCGTGACGACGCGGCGCCTGACGAGGTGTCGGTGCGTACACGTTGCATCTCCCTTTTCGCCCCGGTTGCTCCCTCTTGTCTGCCGCATGTACGGGGTGGCCGCAACCGGAGATCACGCACCGGACCCTCTCTTGAACATGTTCAAGAGAGGGTCTAGTCTCACGATCGTGAGTTGAACGCGTTCAATGCGTTCGTTCCTGGGAGGGGGGAACCTCGGTGACCGCGCTGGTGAATCTGATCGTCACCCTGGGCATGCTCTACGTCGTCCCGGCCGGCCTGCGCCTGATCGATCCGGTCCGTTTCGGGAGGACGGCCCGGCTCTGGCCGCTGTTCGCGGCCCCCGGAGCGGTCTGCCTGTGGCTGCCCCGGGGAGCCCCGGCCACGGCCCTCGCCGCGCTCTACGCGGTGGCCACGCTGGCCCTCGCGGTGCGGGCCGCGGCCCCGGCGGTACGGGCCCTGTCGGCGCGGAACCCGACCCGGCGGGACCCTGCCGGCGGCACCCCCGGGCGGGTTCCCGGTCCCGCCGAGGTGGCCGCCGAGGTGGCCGTGCTCACCGCACTCGTGGCGCCTTCGGTCGCCGGGACGGCACTGGTCGCCGAACGCGCCGGATACCGGCTCTTCGGCTTCGACCTCGACATCCTGGCCCTGACCGTGCCGCACTTCCACTTCGCCGGTTTCGCCGCGGCCCTGGTCGCAGGGCTCGTGTGCCGGGCCTCCGCCGCCGGAGCTCTCGCGCGCTGGGCGGCGTACAGCGTGCCGGCCGGGACGGCGCTCGTCCTGATCGGCTACTTCATCGACGACTGGGCCGAGCTGGCGGGCGCGGTGACGCTGACCGGCGGCATGTGGGCGGTGGCCCTGCTGACCTGGCGGGACGTCCGCCCCGGGGCCGCCGTGCGCGACCGGATCACCGGCGCGCTGCTCGCGACCTCGGCGGCCGTTCTGGTGGCCACCATGCTGCTCGCCCTGTGGTGGGCGCTCGGCGAGGCCACCGGGATCGTGCACCCCACCCTGACCTGGATGGCCGCGACCCACGGTCTCGGCAACGCCCTCGGCTTCGGCCTGTGCTCGCTGCTGGCATGGCGCCGTCTGACCACCAGCCACCCCGGCCCACCCGCGGGGGTCGCACCGGCCGCACCGGCCTCACCAGCCGCACCCGCCCCACCGGCCCCACCGGCCCCACCGGCCACCCTGCCCCCACCGGCCACCCTGCCCGCATCGGATGCCCTGCCCGACCGAACGGAGATCCCGGCATGACCCGCCTCATCGGCGAAGGCCGCAGCACCTTCAACTACCCCGACCGGGGCGCGACTGCCCGACGGCCGCTGCCCACCGGGTACAACTTCACCCACCACCGCACCCGGGTCGGGCAGGGGCAGGCCGCCTTCGACGCCGCCGGGGCCGCCGTCACCACCTTCCGCGCGCACCGCGCCTCCGGCATGCTCGTCACGGCCGGGGCGTTCCCCGTCCGGCCCGGCGACCGGGTCGTGGTCGGGATCGGGATCGGCCCGCTGCGGATCGACGCCCCGTGCGAGGTCATCTGGACCGCGTACGAGCACCGCCGGACCGGTTTCGCGTACGGGACGCTCACCGGGCATCCCGAGTGCGGCGAGGAGTCCTTCGTGGTGGACATGGAGCCGGACGGCTCGGTGTGGTTCGAGGTGAACGCCTTCAGCCGTCCGGGAAGCTGGTACACCCGCCTCGCGGGTCCGGTCGTCCCCTTCCTCCAGCGGGCCTACGCCCGGCGGCTCGGACAGTACGTGCGTCGCCTCGCCACGGGCGCCCGGCCCGCGCCGGCCCGATACTGGAGGGGATGGACTGGTTCACGGCGCCCGGATACTGGCTGGGACGGCTGATCTTCCAGCGGGCCCTGGCCGGTGTCTACCTCGTCGCCTTCGCCGGGGCCGCCCTGCAGTTCCGCGCACTGATCGGGGCGCACGGCATGCTGCCCGTGCCGCGGTACCTGCGGTACGTGCCCTTCCGGCGTGCCCCGAGCCTGTTCCACCTGCACTACTCCGACCGGTTCTTCGCCGGCTGCGCCTGGACCGGGGCGGCCCTGGCGGCGGCGCTCGTCGCGGGAGCCGGGGACGCGGTGCCGCTGGGTGCGGCAATGGCGATGTGGGCGGTGCTGTGGCTGCTGTACCTGTCGATCGTGAACGTGGGGCAGACCTGGTACTCCTTCGGCTGGGAGTCGCTGCTCCTGGAGGTCGGCTTCCTGGCCGTCTTCCTCGGCAACGCGCGGGCCGGGCCGCCGGTGCTCGTGCTGTGGCTGCTGCGCTGGGTGGTCTTCCGGGTGGAGTTCGGCGCGGGGCTCATCAAGATGCGGGGCGATCCCTGCTGGCGACGGCTCACCTGCCTGTACTTCCACCACGAGACGCAGCCGATGCCCGGTCCGCTGAGCTGGTTCTTCCACCATCTGCCGAAGCCGCTGCACCGGGTGGAGTGCGCCGCCAACCACGTGACCCAACTGGCCGTGCCCGTGCTGCTGTTCACCCCGCAGCCGGTGGCCTCGTACGCGGCGGGGATCATCGTGGCGACCCAGCTGTGGCTGGTGCTCTCGGGGAACTTCGCCTGGCTGAACTGGATCACGATCACGGCGGCCCTGCCGGCCGTCGACTTCTCGGCACTCGCGGGCGAACCGCCGCCGGCGGCCTCCCGGGAGGGGCCGCTCTGGTACGTGGTGCTGGTGTGCGCGATGACCGCGCTGGTGCTCGCGTTGAGTCGGCACCCGGTGGCCAACATGATCTCGCGCGGCCAGGTCATGAACCGGTCCTTCGACCCCCTCCATCTGGTCAACACCTACGGGGCGTTCGGCACGGTGGGCCGGATCCGCGAGGAGGTGGTGGTGGAGGGCACCGCCGACCGCCGGCCCCGGGAGGACGGCGCGTGGCGGGAGTACGGGTTCAAGGGAAAGCCGGGTGACGTGCGCCGGATGCCGCGCCAGTTCGCCCCGTACCACCTGCGCCTCGACTGGCTCATGTGGTTCGCGGCGCTCTCCCCCGGCTACGCCCGCGATTGGTTCGGGCCGTTCGTGGAGCGGCTGCTGGCGGGCGACCGGGACACCCTGAAGCTGATCCGGTACAACCCCTTCCCGGACGCGCCGCCGCTGTACGTCCGGGCTCGGCTCTACCGCTACCGGTTCACGACCTGGCGTGAGCTGCGCGAGACCGGGGCGTGGTGGCACCGCACGCTGGTGCGCGAGTACCTGCCGCCGACCCGGATCGCGCAGGCGGCCTGGTCAGATCCCGAGTAGCGCTGCCTCCCGCTCCGCCGATATGCCCTTCATCGGCCGGTCCGCCCGGTGGGGGGCGACTCCGCCGAGGGACTGGAGCCAGGCCCAGGTGTCGGCGGCGGTCTCCTCCACGGAGCGGCAGACGAGGCCCGCCGCCAGGGCCTTGGAGACGTCCCCGCCGAACATGAAGTCGTGCATCTCGCCTTCGGGAACCCAGACGGGCAGCTCGACCCAGGGCTCGACCCCGGCCTTCTCCAGCACCTCGGCGTCGATCCAGCGCGGTTCGGCGTCGGAGCCGGTGGCGGCGGCGCAGGCCTTCAGGAAGCCGCCCATGGTGGTGTGGCCGACCGGGGAGATCGTGTTGTAGGCACCGCCGAGACCGGCCTCCGCCGCATCGAGGGACCAGCGAGCGAGGTCGCGCACGTCGATGTACTGGAGCGGCAGGTCGGGGCGCCCGGGCGCGACGAAGGGGCCGCCGCGGGCGATGCGGTTCAGCCACCAGGGCAGCCGGCCCACGTTCTCGTAGGGGCCGAGGATGAGTCCGGCCCGGACCAGGAGGGCACGGTCGCCGAAGGCGTCCAGGGCGGCGATCTCCCCGCCGCGCTTGTCCTCGGCGTAGGCGGTGGCTGCGGCGTCGGGCGAGCCCTCGACCAGCGGGCCGTCCTCGCCCAGACCGGCGGGGGCGGGGTAGGCGTACACCGAGCGGCTGGAGATGTACACGTACCGGCCGACCCGGCCGGCGAGCAGCCGGGCGCTGTCGCGCACCGCCGTGGGGGCGTTGCCCCAGGTGTCGACGACGAGGTCCCACTCCCCCTCGGCGAGGGCGTCCAGGCCGCCGGGGGCGGTGCGGTCCCCGTGCAGGGCCTTGGTGCCCGGCGGGGGCGCGTGGTGCCCGCGGTGGAAGACGGTCACGTCCCACCCGCGGCTCAGGGCGTCTTCGGTGATCGCGCGCCCGACGAATTCGGTTCCACCCAGCATCAGCAGCTTCATGCTGGTGAGCCTGCCCGGCCCAGGAGGTGTGCGGAACCCTTGATCGCCCACAGCGATGACGCCCACGGCGTACCGGTACCGGGAACTTCCGGCGGCGTACGACATGGAACCGCAGGCCGCCGCCCGCCGTCCCGGATCTTTACACCGGGACGGCGGGCGGACGGCACGTGCGGGGTCCGGCCGGACCGATCTGGCCGAACGGGTCCGGCCGGACGGATCTAGTCGATGCCGGGCAGGATGTGCGGCTCCGCGAGGTCGTCCTCGTAGCCGGCGAGGCGGATCGGGGCGGACCGGGCCCAGACCTCCAGGTTGCCGAGGGTCTCGGCGCGCTTGGCGCTCCGCGATCCCGTTCGTTCTCCGGGCGCCTGGTCGGTCGTCGTCAGTTCTGGCGTCACCGCGCACTCCTTTGTGTCGCGTAACCCGGCGAGCGAACTGCGCGCCGGTGCGGGAAGAGGGGGTTTCCGGACGCGGTGGCGCCTTGGTGGAGCGAGTGCCCGTGTGGGGCTCTCATGGCGATCAGAGTACACATATGAGCGCACCCCCGCTCGATGGAAAGGTAAAATCCACGCCGGACAGCTTGTTTTCACCACGAGTTCATCACCTCGCCCGTCGGCGTGTCGCGTACGGCTGATCTGCTCGACGGCGCCATACGGGTGAGGCGCGGTCGGTCGACGGAGGGAACGACAGTGGCGGGATCCGAAGTGTCGGTGGTCGTCGGAAGCGTCGGGGAACTGATGGACCTGCTGCGGGGCGGGCACGGCGACGGCCACGGGCTGCGGGTGGCGGCGCTGCTGCGCCGTTCCCACCCCTTCGACAAGGAACTGCAGGTCGCCGGCCTGCTGGTCGACCACCCCGCGGAGGCGATCCGCCCCCTGCTGGGCGAGCGGGTGGCCAAGCTCGTACGGCTCCACGGACGCGGCACACCGGCCCCCGGCCCGGACCCCGACGCGGAGTCCCTCGGTCAGGCGGCAGAAGCGAGCCGGTCCGCGGGCCTCGACGCGGGCGTACTGGAGGACTGGCGCCCGGTGCTGGAACTGGTCGCCGCGGGGGCCTACGGCCGCACGGCCTGAACGGGGAGCGCCCCCGGCCCCCTCGCGGGAGGGGGACCGGGGGCGCTCGGATGACGCGGGGCAGGTGGCGCGGCGCGGACGACCCGGCTCGGGGCCAG
>NZ_JBEXPT010000008.1:0-118738 GCF_040612195.1 Streptomyces sp. NPDC006450
ACACCCCCCCCCCCCCCCACCGCCATTCGATCGCCGGTGAGTGGTTTTCACTCGTGTGCTCTTCCGACCTGCGCCCGGCACGCGACGGGGGCCGGCCCCCCCCCCCCCGGGGGCGCCGGCCCTTTCGCCTTGCGGTGGCACCGCCATGCAGCACCGCAGGACGCTTGTCGGCCACGCGGCGGAGCCGCGTGGTGTCTCGTGGTCTAGCCGAAGCGGCCCGAGATGTAGTCCTCGGTCGCCTGCACGGACGGGTTCGAGAAGATCCGGTCCGTGTCGTCGATCTCGATCAGCTTGCCGGGCTGGCCGACCGCGGAGAGGTTGAAGAAGGCCGTGCGGTCGGAGACGCGCGCCGCCTGCTGCATGTTGTGCGTCACGATGACGATCGTGAAGCGCTCCTTGAGCTCGCCGATCAGGTCCTCGATGGCGAGGGTGGAGATCGGGTCGAGGGCCGAGCAGGGCTCGTCCATCAGCAGGACCTGGGGCTCGACCGCGATGGCGCGGGCGATGCACAGACGCTGCTGCTGGCCGCCGGAGAGGCCGGAGCCGGGCTTGTTCAGGCGGTCCTTGACCTCGTTCCAGAGGTTGGCGCCCTGGAGGGACTTCTCGACGATCTCGGTGAGCTCGGACTTCTTGAAGGAGCCGTTGAGGCGCAGACCCGCGGCCACGTTGTCGAAGATCGACATGGTGGGGAAGGGGTTCGGGCGCTGGAAGACCATGCCGACCGTGCGGCGGACCGCGACCGGGTCCACGCCGGGGCCGTACAGGTTCTCGTCGTCCAGCAGCACCTTGCCCTCGACGCGGCCACCGGGGGTGACCTCGTGCATGCGGTTCAGGGTGCGCAGGAAGGTGGACTTGCCACAGCCGGAAGGGCCGATGAAGGCGGTCACGGAGCGGGGCTCCACGGTCATCGAGATGTCGTCGATGGCCTTGTGCGTGCCGTAGAAGGCGGACAGTCCGCTGACGTCGATTCGCTTCGCCATGGTGGTCACTTCGCTTTCTGTGGTCGCGTCAGCGACCGGTCTTGGGAGCCTTCCAGCGGGCGATGCCGCGAGCCACCAGGTTGAGGATCATGACGAAGGCGATCAGGACGAGCGCTGCGCCCCATGCCCGGTCGTAGGAGGCTTCACTACCGACCTTGTACTGCTCCCAGATGTACAGGGGGAGCGAGGACTGGGCGCCTTCGAAGGGGTTGTTGTTGATCAGCTGGGAGCCGAAGACCAGCAGCATGATCGGCGCGGTCTCTCCCGCGATACGGGCGACGGCCAGCATCACGCCGGTGGAGATTCCGCCGATCGCGGTGGGGAGCACGACCTTGAGGATCACGCGCCACTTCGGCACACCGAGGGCCAGGGCGGCCTCGCGCAGCTCGTTCGGGACGAGCTTGAGCATCTCCTCGGTGGAGCGGACCACGACGGGCATCATCAGGATCGACAGGGCCATCGCGCCGGCGAAGCCGGAGGGGCCGAAGCCGAGCATCAGGTTCCAGGTCGTCAGGATGAACAGACCCGCGACGATGGAGGGGATGCCGGTCATGACGTCGACGAAGAAGGTGACGGCCTTGGCGAGCGAGCCCTTGCCGTACTCGACCAGGTAGACGGCGGTCAGCAGGCCGATGGGGGCCGAGATCGCCGTGGCCAGGGCGACCTGCTCGATGGTGCCGAGGAGGGCGTGGTAGACGCCGCCGCCGGGCTCGAAGCTGGTCACGCCGTTCATCGAGTGGCTGAGGAAGTCCGCGTCGAGGACCTCCATGCCGCGGCTGATGGTCGTCCACAGCAGCGAGAGCAGCGGGGCGAGGGCGAGGACGAAGCAGACCCAGACGACGGAGGTCGCGACCCGGTCCTTGGCCTGGCGGCGGTTCTCGACGATCGAGCTGGCCGTGTAGGTGATGATCACGAACAGGGCGGCCGCGAGCAGACCCCACTGGACCTTGCTGTGGAGGCCGAAGAGGACGCCGAGGCCGGAGCCGAGCGCGACCGAGAGGACGGCGATGCCGGCCGGTGCCCAGCGGGGCAGGTGGCCCTGCGTCAGGTTGCTGGGGGCGGCGGACCGGGCGGCCCGGGAGGGGCGCGGGTCCTGGAGTGCGTGGCTCATCAGGCGTTCGCCCCCGAGAAGTCCTTGCGACGGGCGATGATCAGCCGGGCGGCGCCGTTGACCAGCAGGGTGAGCAGGAAGAGCACGAGGCCGGAGGCGATCAGGGCGTCGCGGCCGAACTCGTTGGCCTCGTCGAACTTCGCGGCGATGTTCTGTGCGAACGTGCCGCCGCCCGGGTCCAGGATGTGGCCGGAGATCAGGAAGCTCGGGGAGAGGACGGTCGCGACGGCCATCGTCTCGCCGAGCGCGCGGCCGAGGCCCAGCATCGAGGCGGAGATGACGCCGGAGCGGCCGAAGGGCAGGACCGACATCCGGATGACTTCCCAGCGGGTCGCGCCGAGGGCCAGTGCGGCCTCCTCGTTCATGCGCGGAACCTGCAGGAAGACCTCGCGGCTGACGCTGGTCACGATCGGCAGGATCATGATCGCGAGCAGGATGCCGACGGTGAAGAGCGAGCGGGCGACGCCGACCTGGGTCTTGTCGAAGACGTAGGTCCAGCCCATGTACTCGTCGAGCCAGAGGTTCAGGCCGGCGAGCTGCGGGACGAGGAAGAGGGCGCCCCAGATGCCGTAGATGATCGACGGCACGGCGGCCAGCAGGTCGACCACGTAGGCGAGGGGGGCGGCCAGCTTGCGCGGCGCGTAGTGCGAGATGAACAGGGCGATGCCGACGGCGACCGGAACCGCGATGGCCATCGCGATGATCGAGCTGACGACGGTGCCGAAGAGCAGGACGGCGATGCCGAAGACGGGGGGAGTGGCCGAGGCGTTCCAGTCGAACGTGGTGAGGAAGTTGCCCTCGTTCTCGGCCAGCGCGATGGAGGCGCGGTAGGTGAGGAAGATGGCGATCGACGCCATGATCACCAGGAGCAGGATGCCGGAGCCCTTGGAGAGGCCCGCGAAGATCTTGTCACCGGCGCGGCCGGTGGACCTTCCGCTCTTGGAGACAGGCGGAGCCGTGTCTATCTGGGTGGGTGTGGTGGAAGCCATGG
Source organism: Streptomyces sp. NPDC006450 (assembly GCF_040612195.1). Lineage (NCBI taxonomy): Bacteria > Bacillati > Actinomycetota > Actinomycetes > Kitasatosporales > Streptomycetaceae > Streptomyces > Streptomyces sp. NPDC006450. The sequence goes on from NZ_JBEXPT010000008.1 coordinate 3,083, forward strand.
TCTTTCCGGTCTGGATGGGGGGCAGGCCCCCTGGCGGCGGTGCACCGGATCCCCTGGGTGGAGGGGAGGGTCCCCGGGCCGGTCCGCTCCCCGGACGGGGGGAGCGGACCGGATGTCCGGGGGTCTTGGTCAGGCGAGCTTCGCGATGACTTCGCGGACCTTGGCGTTGATCTCGGCCGGGATCGGGGCGTAGCCGTTCTCGGTCAGGACCTTCTGGCCGGCCTCGGACGCGGTGTAGTTCAGGAAGGACTTCACGGTCGGCAGGGTCTCGGGCTTGTTGCCCTTGTCGCAGACGACCTCGTAGGTCACCAGGACGATCGGGTAGGCGCCCTCGGCCTTGGTGGCGTAGTCGAGCTTGAGCGCCAGGTCGTCGCCGGTGCCGGAGATCTTGGCGGCGGCGATGGCCTTGGAGGCGTTCTCGCCCGTGGCCTTGACCGGAGCGGCGGCGCCCGTGGCGATGTCCACGGTCTTGATGCTCTGCGAGGAGGCGTACGAGAGCTCGAAGTAGCCGATCGCGCCGTCAACAGCCTTGACCTGCGAGGCTACACCGGAGGAGCCGGAGGCGGCCTGGCCACCCGGGGCCGGCCACTTCTTCGCGGCCTCGTACGTCCAGGCCTCGGGAGCGGCGGTCTTGAGGTACTTGCCGAGGTTCTCGGTGGTGCCCGAGTCCTCGGAGCGGTGGAACGCCTGGATCGCGGTGGCGGGAAGCGTGACGCCGGGGTTCAGCTTCTTGATCGCCTCGTCGTCCCACTTCTTGATCTTGTCGTTGAAGATCGCGGCGAGGGTGGGGGCGTCCAGCGTCAGCTTGTCCACGCCGGCGACGTTGAAGCCGATGGCGATGGGGCCGCCGACCATCGGCAGGTCGATGCCCTGACCGCCGGTGCAGATCTTCTTCGACTCCTCGACGGCTTCGGGCTTCAGCGCCGAGTCCGTGCCGGCGAAGCCGACGGTGCCCTGGTTGAACGCGACGATGCCCTCACCGGAGGAGGAGGACTTGTAGTTCACCTCGACGCCGGGGCAGGCCGCCATGTAGTTCTTGACCCACAGGTCGACGGCGTTCTTCTGCGCGGAGGAGCCCGAGGCGAGGAGCTTGCCCTTGGCGCCCTCGCACTTGATGTCGCCCACGGCGGCGGAAGGCTTGCCCGAGGCGCCGGCGTCGGTCTTGGTGTTGTCGTCCGAGCCGCACGCCGTGAGGACCAGGGCGCCGGACACGACGAGCGCCCCGAGGGCGGAGGCACGAAGCATGTTCTTGCGCTGAAGCTTCACTTTCGGGTGTTTCCTTCCAGAAGCCGCCGGCCGCTTTCTGAATCGGGGCGGCGTGCGAAGAGGACTACGTCGGATGCCCGGAGGAATCATCCGTATTCGCGGCGACTCGCTCCCTGCTTCTACGAAGTTAGGCAGATCAGGTGAAGCGGCCGACCGCGGTAAGTGAACGGATGGTGAACCGTGGCGGACGGGGTGGTGTGTCCGGGCGGCAGCTCGGCTCGGCGTCATCTCCCGTTATCCCGCCGTTACCGTTACGTGACCGCGTCGGCGTGGGTCCGGTGCGGCGCCGTCGCCGGACGTCTGCCCCCGGAACTCCGCACCTCACACGCCGGCGGGGCTGAAAGTGGCCGCGCCGCCGGCGGGCCCGGGGCCGCCGGGGTCAGACGCCCGCGTGGCTGGAATCGGCCGGTTGCCAGATGTGCTGGAAGGTGGCGCGGGAGGCTTCGACCTCGTGGCGCTGGTCCGCGTGCAGGACGCCCAGGGCGTACGCCGTCGCCGGGGCGATGCGGGGGGTGCGGGCCGCCGTGGCCGAGGCCGCCGCCGCTTCCGCGGCGTCGCGGTGGCGGGTCAGGGCCTCGCCCGCGGCCGTCAGGCGGGCCACGTCGCCGCCCAGGGCCTCCTGGGCGTAGCGGTGGACGCGCAGCAGGCGGCGTACCTCGTTCCACGAGCTGTCGTGGTCGGCGTCGTACGGGTGCGACGGCGAGGGGGCGGGGAGGGAGTGCACCGCCGTGGACAGGCGGGAACGGGCCACCTCGGCGAGGGGGGCCAGGACCTCGTCCACCCGGCCGCGGGCCGCCACCGGGTCCAGCGGGACCTCGGAGGCCAGTACGGCCACCGCGTCCGCGACCGCGTGGAATCGGGAGGAGCCGAGCGCCTGCAGGGTCGCGGAGTGGGCCCGGGTCCGGGCCAGGGTGAGCTGGCGCTCCAGCAGGGCGCCCGCGCGGGCCGATCCCACGGTCAGCGAGCCCGCGGTGCCCCTGGGCGCCGGCACCTCGGGGCTCCCCGACAGCCGCTGCAGGGCGTCCATCAGCCGTGACAGCCGGGCCCCGTACGCGTGCTCGTCGGCCAGCGTCGTCGAGAGCCAGACCAGCTCGGTGCGCAGCGAGTCCGCCCACGAGGAATCGGCCACCGCCCTGAAGGTGGACAGGGAGCAGGAGATCCGGCGCGCAGCCCCCCTCAGGCTGCGCGCCGCCTCGCTGCCCTCGGCACTGCCGCTCGCGGCGCCCTCCTCGTGCAGGCGCAGGCCCCGCAGGAACGCGGTGGCCTGCGCACGCAGGTACGTACCGAGCACGGTGCCTGCCGTCGTCGCGGGCAGGTCATGTTTTGGCTGAGCCACGCCGGCGCCTCCGGGCGTCAATGAGCATCTCCTGAACGTGCCGCAGCGGCTGGCCCTCGCTGTCCGTGCTGTGCCGGGTCCATTCGCCGTCCGGGCCGAGGTGCCAGGAGCTGGTGGCGTCGGACATGCCGGTTTCCAGCAGCCGGTCCAGTGCCGCGCGGTGGGCCGGGTCGGCGACCCTGACCAGTGCCTCGATACGGCGGTCGAGGTTGCGGTGCATCATGTCGGCGCTGCCTATGTAGACCTCGGGTTCGCCGCCGTTGCCGAAGGCGAAGACCCGGGAGTGCTCCAGGAAGCGGCCGAGGATCGAGCGGACCCGGATGTTGTCCGAGAGCCCGGGGACACCGGGGCGGATCGCGCAGATGCCGCGGACCCAGATGTCGATGGGCACGCCCGCCTGCGAGGCCCGGTAGAGGGAGTCGATGAGCGCCTCGTCGACGATCGAGTTCATCTTGAGGCGGACGTACGCGGGGCGGCCCGCCTTGTGGTGGGCGGCCTCCTTGTCGATCCGGGAGATCAGGCCGTCGCGCAGCGAGCGCGGGGCCACCAGCAGCCGGCGGTAGGTCTCCCGGCGCGAGTAGCCGGACAGCCGGTTGAAGAGGTCGGAGAGGTCCGCGCCGACCTGGGAGTCGGCGGTGAGCAGGCCGAGGTCCTCGTAGAGCCGTGCCGTCTTGGGGTGGTAGTTCCCGGTGCCGACGTGGGAGTAGCGGCGCAGGGTGTCGCCCTCCTGGCGGACGACGAGCGACAGCTTGCAGTGGGTCTTGAGGCCGACGAGGCCGTAGACGACGTGGCAGCCGGATTCCTCCAGCTTGCGGGCCCACTTGATGTTGGCCTGCTCGTCGAAGCGGGCCTTGATCTCGACGAGTACGAGGACCTGCTTGCCGGATTCGGCGGCGTCGATGAGGGCGTCCACGATCGGCGAGTCGCCGGAGGTCCGGTACAGCGTCTGCTTGATCGCCAGGACGTCAGGGTCGGCGGCGGCCTGCTCCAGGAAGGCCTGCACGGAGGTCGAGAAGGAGTCGTACGGGTGGTGCAGGAGCACGTCCCGCTCGCGCAGCGCCGCGAAGATGTCGGGCGCGGACGCGGACTCGACCTCGGCGAGGTCGCGGTGCGTGCCGGCGACGAACTTCGGGAACTTCAGCTCGGGGCGGTCCAGGGAGGCGATCCCGAAGAGGGCGGTGAGGTCGAGGGGGCCGGGGAGCGGGTACACCTCGGACGGGTTGACCTTCAGCTCCTGCACGAGCAGGTCCAGGACCCCGGGGTCGATGGACTCCTCGACCTCCAGGCGCACCGGCGGGCCGAAGCGGCGCCGCATCAGTTCCTTCTCGAGGGCCTGGAGGAGGTTCTCCGCGTCGTCCTCTTCCACTTCGAGGTCCTCGTTGCGGGTCACGCGGAACATGTGGTGCGCGAGCACCTCCATGCCGGGGAACAGCTCCTCCAGGTGCGCGGCGATCACGTCCTCCAGCGGGACGTAGCGCTGCGGGGAGGCCTCCAGGAAGCGGGAGAGGAGCGGGGGGACCTTGACCCGGGCGAAGTGGCGGTGGCCGCTGACGGGATTGCGTACGACCACGGCCAGGTTCAGGGAGAGGCCGGAGATGTACGGGAACGGGTGCGCGGGGTCCACGGCCAGCGGGGTGAGCACCGGGAAGATCTGGTTGCGGAACAGGGTGAAGAGGCGGGCTTGCTCCTTCTCGGTGAGGTCGGGCCACCGGATGAGGTGGACGCCTTCCTCGGCGAGCTGCGGGGAGATGTCCTGCTGGAAGCAGGCGGCGTGGCGGGCCATGAGCTCGCGCGAGCGGGTCCAGATGAGGTCGAGGACCTCACGCGGCTGCAGGCCCGAGGCCGAACGGGTGGCGACGCCGGTCGCGATGCGGCGCTTGAGGCCGGCGACGCGGACCATGAAGAACTCGTCGAGGTTGCTGGCGAAGATCGCCAGGAAGTTCGCGCGCTCCAGGAGGGGCGTGGCGGGGTCCTCGGCGAGCTCCAGGACGCGCTCGTTGAAGGCGAGCCAGCTGCGCTCCCGGTCGAGGAAGCGGCCCGGGGGCAGCTCTCCGGTGTCCTTCTCGTCGTAGGCGTCCAGGTCCGCGTCGAGATCCGGTTCCAGATCGACGTGCGGGCGGTGGGCGGCTATGGACCCCAGGCGGGCGTGGGCGCCGGTTGCGGCGCGTGCTGCGACGGCCTCGGGCGTGGCGGCGCGCGCGGCCGCGGAATCAGAGACGTCGGCGGCGCTGGGTGCGGACGGCGAGGCGAACTTGTGCGCCGGCTGCTGCGTGGGGACCTCGGAAGGGGCTGCGCTGGGCTTGTGGCTCATGACTCCATTCTTCCGCGCGCGAGGGAGGACAGGCGCGTCGAAAGTGTCGGCCGTCAGTCGGAGTCGGGGCTGCATGCGGTCAGCTTCACGACCGCGCATTAATGCCCGGTTAATGGCGTATGGCTTCCAGGGTCCGGGCGGGGGTCGGCTGATGCCGACCGGGGGCGCTGTCGTGCCGGTCGGACGGAGGCGCCAGCGGGTGCGTGGGGCCGGGGGGTGATCTAGCGTCGGTGGGAGGGAGGGATGTCCTGCCGAGCCGGTCCGGTACGGGAACCGGGCCCGGGGCCGTACGCGGTCGCGCGTGCTCGGCGCCGTTCCCACGTGGTCCGGTGCGGCCGGGGCTCAGCGCGTCCGGTGTCCGGCGCGTCCGGGTCCTGGCACCTTGCGGGCCCGGTGCGTCGGGGCTCGTCCGGGTCGCGGCCCGGGCCGCGTGGAGATTCCGGAGAGCAGGTGCGTCCCATGCGCACGTCGGCCCGTATCGCAAGTGTCCTCACCGGTCTGACCCTCGCCCTGGGAGGCGCGGCCCTGACGGCTCCCGCCGCCCCGGCCGCCCCCGCGGACGTCTCGGCCTGCATCAACCAGGTCGAGCGGGAGCTGAAGGGCGGCGAGGCTCCGGCATCCGTCCACACCGCGTGCTACATCGCGGTGACCGGGGCCCATGGCACGTGTGTGGCCGGCCTGGCCGAGGGCATCGGGGTGACCAAGGCGACCGCGGAGAGCGCCTGCAAGCTGGGCGCCGAGTAGGAACACCCGGCCCCCAGCCCACCACCCGCGTCCGCAGCCCCGTGGGGCGGCGCGGGTCAGCTCTCCGTGCGGTACATCAGGTCCACCTCGTGGGTGGAGAAGCCGAGGCCCGCGTACACGGCCAGGGCCGCCGGGTTGTCGGCGTCCACGTAGAGCATCGCCGTGGGCAGGCCCGTCGCGGCCAGGTGGCGCAGGCCGATCGCGGTGAGGGCCTTGCCGAGGCCGCCGCCCTGCGCGCCGGGGCGTACGCCGAGGACGTAGACCTCTCCCAGCTGCTGCTCGGCGTGCACCTTCGTCCAGTGGAAGCCGATCACCTCGCCGTCGCGCTCCGCGAGGAAGAAGCCCTTGGCGTCGAACCAGGGCTGCGCGATGCGGTCGTTCAGGTCCCGCTGCGTGAGCGAGCCCTGCTCGGGGTGGTGGGCGAAGGCCGCCGCGTTGACGGCCAGCCAGGCGGCGTCGTCGGTGCCGGGCACGAAGGTGCGTACGGTCACGCCGGCGGGGAGCACGGCCTCCGGCAGGGGGTCCGCGTCCGCGCCGAGCGGGCGGCGGAGCTGGCGCAGTTCGCGGAACAGGGTCAGGCCGAGCACCTGCGCGAGGTGGCGGGCCGCTGACTTGCCGCCGTGCGCCCACACCCGGATGCGCTTGCCGGAGGCGGCCAGCAGGGCGCTGCCCAGCGCCCGCCCGTGCCCGCGCCCGCGCATCGCGGGGTGCACGACGAGCTCGGCCGCGGGGGCCTCCACCGGGTCGGTGTCCTCCAGTTGCCCGTACGCGGTGAGTCGCCCGTCGACGGTGAGGAGGAAGTGGCGGATCCCCTCCCGCGCTCCGCCGCGCAGCTGGAGCCGGCCCTGCTCGGACACGGCGGTGGTGCCGTCGGTGCGGGCCGCGTCCTCGATCAGGGCGAGAACGGCGTCGGCCTGTTCGTCCGTCAGTTCGTCGAGGGTCTGGATCTGCCGTCCCGGCTCCAGGACCACTGCTGCGTCGTCAGTCATGGAACCGAGCCTACGACCACCGTGGGGGGCCGGAGGGGTGCGGCCCGGACGGGAGCCGGTCCGGGCCGCGCGAACGGGCCGCGGACCGGCCGCGTGTCGTCCCGGACAGCCCGCGGACAGCATCCGGCCGGTCCGCGGACGGGTGCGCCGACGGGTGCGCCTACGGGTGCGCCTACGGGAGCTCGTCCCCTGCGTGTAACCAGCTCGATACCCTGTACCCCCTGTCGCGCTACGCGCGTTGACTCTAGGCTTCGGCAGACCTCCCAAGATGTATCGCTGTCCACAAAGGGGACCAAATGTCAGCGACGCCACAACGGCACCGCCGAAACCGCCGGTTGGCCCTCACCGCTCTCGCCGTTGCCACGGCGGGCGGTGCGATGATCGCCGCCGCCCTTCCGGCCGGAGCCGCGAGTGGTGACGGATACGGCTCTGACGGCCGCACCGTCGACGTACAGATGCTGTCGTTCAACGACCTCCACGGCACGCTGGAGCCCCCGCAGGGCTCCTCGGGCACTGTGACCGAGCGTCAGGCCGACGGCACCACCAAGGCCATACCCGCGGGCGGTGTCGAGTACCTCGCCACCAGCCTGCGCGAGGCCCGCAAGGGCCACCGCTACTCCGTCACCGCGGCGGCCGGCGACATGATCGGCGCCAGCCCGATGGTGTCCGGCCTCTTCCACGACGAGCCGGCCATCGAGGCGCTCAACGACCTCGACCTCGACGTGAGCAGCGTCGGCAACCACGAGTTCGACGAGGGCAAGACCGAGCTGCGCCGCATGCAGTACGGCGGCTGCCACCCGGTCGAGGGCTGCTTCGAGTACGGCAAGGAGTTCGGCGGCGCCGAGTTCAAGTACCTCGCCGCGAACGTGGTGGACCAGAAGACCAAGCGCCCGATGATGAACCCGACCTTCATCTGGAAGAAGGGGGACGTGAAGATCGGCTTCATCGGCGTCACCCTGGAGGGCACGCCCGACATCGTGACCGCCGACGGGGTCAAGGGCCTCACGTTCGGCGACGAGGTCGAGACGATCAACAAGTACGCCGCCGAGCTGAACAAGCAGGGCGTGAAGTCGATCGTGGCGCTGATCCACGAGGGCGGCCTGCCGGCGAGCGGCGCGTACAACTACGACTGCGACGTGCCGGGCGCCGGCGCCGGTATCTCCGGGGCCATCGTCGACATCGCGAAGAACGTCTCGCCGACGGTCGACGCCCTGGTCACCGGCCACACCCACCAGGCGTACGCGTGCAACATCCCCGACCCGGCGGGCAATCCGCGCACGGTCACCTCGGCCGCCTCGTACGGCCGGCTGTACACGGACACCACCCTGACGTACGACCGCGCGACCAAGGACATCGTCCGTACGCCGGTCAAGTCGCCGAAGCCGCTCCAGAAGGTCGTCACCCGGGACCAGCCCAAGGCCCCGGACCTGACCGCGCTGATCGAGCGCTGGAACGCGCTGGCCGCGCCGATCGCGAACCGTCCGATGGGCTACATCTCGGCCGACATCCCGGGCCGCGGCTCGTCGGAGTACGAGAAGCCGCTCGGTGACGTGATCGCCGACGCGCAGCTGGAGGCCCTGGCCCCGGCGGACAAGGGCGGCGCCCAGCTCGCCCTCATGAACCCGGGCGGCATCCGCGCGGACCTGGCCTACAAGGCCGCCGGCGCCGAGGGCGACGGGGTGGTGACCTACGGGGAGTCGTACACGGTCCAGCCGTTCACCAACATGATGACGGTGGTCGACCTGACCGGCGCCCAGCTGATCACCGCGCTCCAGCAGCAGGTCAGCGGCCCGGTCAACGGGGTGAGCCCGAAGATCCTGCAGGTCTCCAAGGGCTTCTCCTACACCCTGGACACCACCAGGGCGGGCGCGGACCGCATCGTCGTGGACTCGGTGAAGCTGAACGGCGAGGCGATCGACCCCGCCCGGACCTACCGGGTCGCGATGAACGAGTTCCTCGCGGGCGGCGGTGACGGCTTCGGCGTCCTGAAGGAGCACAAGAACAAGCTGGTCGGCGCGTCCGACCTGGACATCTTCAACGCCTACCTGACCGGGCACTCCTCGGCGTCCGCGCCGCTGGCCCCGCCGGTGGCGGACCGGATCACGGTCATCAAGTAACACCTGAGGAAGAAGGGGCGGTGGGCCACTGGCCTGCCGCCCCTTCGGCGTTCCCGGGGTGCTCAGTGCGCTGCCAGGAAGGCGCGGACGGCCTCGTGGAACTCCGCGGGGTTCGTGAACGGCAGGAAGTGGTCGGCGTCCAGGGGCGTGTACGAGGTCCCGGGCCGCTGGGTGACCATCGCGTCGGCCTGTACCTGGGGCAGGGAGGTGCTGCGCGTGCCGTGGATCAGCAGGGCCGGGCAGCCGCTCGCGAGCCAGGTGGCCCGGTGGTCGCCGCGGCAGGCCTCGACGGAGTCGAGCATGTCCTGCGGGTGGAACGGCAGCCGCCAGCCTCCCGCGGTCAGCGGGCGCAGGGCTTGGGCCACGAACTGGGAGCCCACCGGCCCGGCCGCCTCGAGGAGTTCCTCGCGGGTGGGGGCGGTGTACCGCATGCCCCGCAGGAAGGCCATCCACCCGCCGTCGCTGGGGTCGATCTCCACGGCGGCCTCCGCGTTGACGAGTACGGAGATCCGGTCGGGGTGGGCGGCGGCCAGGTGGACGGCGTTGAGTCCGCCGAGCGAGTAGCCGAGGAGCGCGACGGGTGCGTCCAGGCCGAGGTGGTCGAGCAGGGCGACGGCGTCGGAGACATAACCGGCACGGCTGTAGTCGGCGGCCCGGTCGGAGTCCCCGTGGCCCCGCTGGTCGGGGGCGATGACCCGCCAGGTGTCGCCCAGGGCCTCGGCGAGCGCGGCGAAGGCGAGGCCCTCGGACATGCCGCCGTGCAGGGCGAGCAGGGGGCGGCCGGGCCCGCCGAAGTCCAGGTAGGACAGGGTGCGGTCGTCGATCTTCAGCTCGTGGCGCATGGCGTTGCTCTCCCCGTGTGTGCGGGTCGGTGGGCGTGAGTTCAGCCTGCCAGGAGTTGGGCAAGCGCGCAATACGACTGTGTAAGGCGCGTGCCCAAATCGTGGGCGCGGCTACGATCCGGGCATGGGAAATCGCGAGGACCTGCTGGCCGGAGCCCGGCGCTGCCTGGAGGAGAAGGGGTACCTCCGCACGACCGTGCGGGACATCGCCTCGGCCGCGCAGGTGAGCATGGCCGCGATCGGCTACCACTTCGGCACCCGCGAGGCGCTGCTCAACCAGGCGCTGTTCGCGGCCATGGACGAGTGGGCCGCCGGGTCGGGCAGGCTCGCGGGGCAGGGCGACACCGCGCGGGAGCGCTACGCCGACACCTGGGACCGCAAGATCCGGGACTTCGGTGAGATGCGCTGGCTCTGGACCGCCTCCGTCGAGGCCTTCGTGCACGCGCAGTCCTCGCCCGAGCTGCTCGCCGTCCTGGCCGAGGGCCAGCGCCACAACCGGCGCATGGTGGCCGCGCAGTTGCGCGGAGTCCCGGTCGAGGAGGTCGCGGAGGAGGACGTACGGAGCCTCGGGTCGGTGCACATCGCGCTGCTGACCGGGGTCATGGTGCAGTGCCTGACCGATCCGGAGCACGCGCCGGACGGCCGGTCCCTCGCCCAAGGACTGCGTGCGATGGCGGACTTGCTCGAAAGCTGACGCCTACCCGTGGGTAGTAATGCACGGCTCCGCACGCCATAATCCGGGCCACCACTGGGTCGGCAAAGGGGCGGGCATGGGCGTGGGCACGGGTATGGGTACGGGCACGGATGCGGGCACGGCTGCGGGCACGAGCGCGGGTACGGGGCTGCGGCGGCGCGGCTTCCTGACGGGGGCGGCGGCCCTGGGCGGCGCGGCCCTGCTCGGCGCCGGCGCCGGGACGGCCTCGGCCGCCACTGGTGCCGCCACCGGTGCCACATCCACGACGGCCACCGCACTCGGCACCCAGGACTGGATGAGCGGGCTCGGCGACTCCACCGCCCTCCAGAGGATGACCATCCCCGGCACCCACGACTCGGGTGCCACCCGGGGCGGGCTCTACGTCGCCTGCCAGAACACCTCCATCGCCGACCAGCTCGGCTCCGGGATCCGCTTCCTCGACGTCCGCTGCCGGGTGACCGGCGGATCGTTCGCGATCCACCACGGCGCGTACTACCAGAACCTGATGTTCGGCGACGTCCTCGCCGCCTGCTGGAACTTCCTCGCCGCGCACCCCTCCGAGACCGTGCTGATGCGGCTCAAGCAGGAGTACTCCGAGGAGAGCGACGCCACCTTCCGCGCCGTCTTCGACGACTATCTGAACAACCGGGGCTGGAGCCCGCTCTTCACCATCGCGGACTCGCTCCCCACCCTCGGCCAGGTCCGCGGCAAGGTACTGCTGCTCCCCGACAACGGCGGGCTGCCCGGCGGCCTGCGCTACGGCGACGGCAACGTCTTCGACATCCAGGACGACTACATGGCCGAGCCCTTCGCCAAACGGGGCAAGATCGAGAACCACTTCCGCAAGGCCGTCCAGCAGCCCGGCAAGTTCTTCATGAACTACACGAGCACGGCCGCCGCCTTGCCGCCCCGCTGGAACTCCGACCGGCTGAACCCGCAGGTGCACGCCTTCGTCGACGGCTCGGAACTGGCGGGCCGGACCGGGCTCGGGATCGTCCCGATGGACTTCCCCAACACCCGCTCCGGCCTGGTGGCCTCACTGATCCGGCACAACTGACGCCTGCGCGGGCGGCGGAGACGGGGCGCCCGGGATGCTGAGGACCGCCTCCGTGCCCGGGCCGCCGTCCGCCGGGGCGCGCAGTGCGGCCGTCCCGCCCGCGCGCTGCACCGTACGGGCCACGATCGACAGGCCGAGGCCGCTGCCGGGCAGGGCCCGGGCGGACGGGGAGCGCCAGAAGCGCTCGAAGACGTGCGGGAGGTCGTCGGCCGGGATGCCCGGACCGCGGTCCCGGACGGTCAGGGCGCCCGCGCGCAGCGACACGGTGACGGTGCTGCCCGGCGGGCTGAACTTCACCGCGTTGTCCAGGACGTTGACGACCGCCCGCTCCAGGGCCGCCGCCTCGCCGCGTACGTACCAGGGCGCCAGGTCCGAGTCGAACTCCAGCTCCGGACCGCGCAGCCGGGCGCGGGACAGGGCCGCGCCCGCGATCTCGTGCAGGGCCACCACACCGAGGGGGCCGGGGGCTGCCGCGTCCGGACGGGACAGCTCCTGCAAGTCGCCGATCAGCGAAGCCAGTTCCGTCATCTGCGCCTTGACCGAGGCCAGCAGCTCCCTGCGGTCGTCCGGCGGGATGGCCCGGCCGGTCTCCTCGCTGCGTGCCAGCAGCTCGATGTTGGTGCGCAGCGAGGTGAGCGGGGTGCGCAGCTCGTGCCCGGCGTCCGCGATCAGCTGGGCCTGGCGCTCCTGGGAGGAGGCGAGCGCGGCCGTCATGGAGTTGAAGGAGCGCGACAGGCGGGCGATCTCGTCGTCGCCCTCGTCGGGGATGCGGACGGTGAGGTCCTCGGTACGGGCGATGTGCTCGACGGCGCCGGTCAGTTCGTCGACCGGGCGCAGGCCCGTACGGGCCACCCACAGGCCGGCGACGCCGGCGCCGAGGATGCCGACGCCGGAGACGAAGACGAGCACCCAGGCCAGGGTGGACAGGGGCTTCTCGATGTCGGCCAGTGGTTTGGCGATGGAGATGCCGAAGACCGGCGAGCCCGGCTGGGTCTGCGCGGTCCGGGTGTAGACGCGCATCTCGGTGCCGTCGGCGGTGGTCGCGTCGTGCAGGGCGCCGGTGCGGGCCCCGCCCGCGGCGATCTCCTTGTCCAGCGCGGTCACCGGCAGGGTCGTGGTCCCGCTGACCCAGCAGTGGTTGCCGTCGGCCGTCACGATCTGCACGACCGCGTTGAGGTTCCCGGCGATCTCCTGGCCGGGCTGGCTCGGAGGCTTGTCCACGCAGGCGCCGTCGCGGATGGTCCGCAGCACCTGCGCGGACACGTTCGTGGCCATCAGGGAGCCGTCCAGCTGGTCGCGCAGCTGCGTGCGCACCATCACCCAGGACACCGCGGCGACCGCCGCGACGGCGAGCGCCACCGCGACGGTGACCAGCAGGGCGAGGCGGGAGCGGAGCGGGAGGGCGCGGAATCTGGCGGTGGGGCTCACTCAGGACCGCCGGTGTCGCCGGCCCCCGCGGCGCGCAGTACGTAGCCCACCCCGCGCACGGTGTGGACCAGGCGGGGCTCGCCCCCGGCCTCGGTCTTGCGGCGCAGGTACATCACGTACACGTCCAGGGAGTTGGAGCTGGGCTCGAAGTCGAAGCCCCACACGGTCTTGAGGATCTGCTCGCGGGTCAGGACCTGGCGCGGGTGCGCGAGGAACATCTCCAGCAGGGTGAACTCGGTACGGGTCAGCTCCACCGGGCGGCCGCCGCGGGTGACCTCGCGGGTGGCGAGGTCCATGCGCAGGTCGCCGAAGGTCAGCGCGTCCTCGGCCTCGCCGCCCCCGGGGGCGGGGGCGGCGTAGGAGCTGCGGCGCAGCAGGGCGCGGACGCGTGCGAAGAGCTCGTCGAGCTCGAACGGCTTGACCAGGTAGTCGTCGGCGCCCGCGTCGAGGCCGGTGACGCGGTCGCCGACCGTGTCGCGGGCGGTCAGCATCAGGACCGGCGTGGTGCTGCCGGCGGCACGCAGGCGGCGGGCGGCCGTCAGGCCGTCCATCCGCGGCATCTGGATGTCCAGGATGATCAGGTCGGGGGCGTACGAGGCCGTCTTGTCGAGGGCGTCGAGCCCGTCGACGGCGGTCTGCGTGCCGTACCCCTCGAAGGCCAGGCTGCGGCGCAGGGCCTCGCGTACGGCCGGTTCGTCGTCGACGACGAGGATGCGCTGCTGGTCGCCTTCGGCGCTCATTCGGGGTCCCCCCAGGTGGTGGTCGGTCTCCTACCAGGCTCGCACGGGCGGGCTAGAAGGAGGTCCCGAAACCGTTCGCGGTGTTGCCGGTGCCGCTGTCGCCGGTGTCGCCACTGCCGCCCGGGCCGCCCTTGCGGAGGGAGGGGAGGTCGGCCTTGATGGTGTTGACGGGGATGGCGAAGCCGAGGCCGACGCTGCCGGCGGTGCCGCTGCCGCTGGAGGGGGAGTAGATCGCGGAGGGCATGCCCACGATCTCGCCGTTCATGTTGACGAGGGCGCCGCCGGAGTTGCCCGGGTTCAGGGAGGCGTCCGTCTGGATGGCCTTGTACGAGGTGGTGTCCGTGCCGGTGTTCCCGTTGAACTGCCGGCCGCCGTAGGAGAACGGGAAGCCGTCCTGCGGGGACTGCTGCTTCTCCGACTTCGGGACGTTCACCTCGCGGTCGAGCGCGGAGACGATGCCGCTGGTGACCGTGCCGGTGAGGCGGTCGGGGGAGCCGATGGCGACGACCTCGTCGCCGACCTTGAGGCCGTCGGAGTTGCCGAGGGCGGCGGGCTTGAGGCCGCTCGCGCCCTCCAGCTTGATGAGGGCGAGGTCCTTGTCCGGGTCCGTGCCGACGGTCTTCGCGGTGTACTTCTTGCCGTCGCTCATCGTCACCTGGATCTGGCTCGCGCCGTCGATCACGTGGTTGTTGGTGACGATCTCGCCGTCGGCGGTGATCACGATGCCGGAGCCCGTGCCCTGGCCGGAGGAGGTGCGGGTGTCGATGCGGACGACGGAGGGGCTCACGTGCTCGGCGACGCCGGTGACGGTGCCGCTGTTCGACTGGGAGATGGTGCTGCCGTTGACGCCGGTGCCCGTGCCGCCGGTCTTGGCGAGCATCTGCTGGACGGCGGCGGCCGTACCGCCGCCGACGACCGCGGCCGCGAGGGCCACGGCGGCGAGGAGGGCGACCGGGCGCTTGGCGCGGGCGTGGCCCGGGGCCGCGGCGGGGGCCGCCGGGGCGGCTCCGCCCCAGGTGGCCCAGCCGCCGTTGCCGCTGCCGCCGTTGCCGCTGCTCCGGGGGACGGTCTCGCCCTGGATGACCGGGGGCGTGTGAGCCTCGTGCCAGCCCGGGGCCGGGGCGGCCGGGGGGTAGGACGGCGGCGGCGGGTACGCGGCGTCCTGTGCGAGCCGGTCACGACCGCGCTGCCAGTCCTCGCCCCACGGGGCGGGCTGCTCGGGGCGGTTCTCCTGGGGGTACTCGCCTTCGCGGCGGAGGTTCTCGGTCATGGATACGACTGTGTCCGCCGATGATGAGAGCTTCCTGAGTCCCCGCTGAGAAGCCCGACAGAACCGTGTATGCCCGATATAAGCCCGGGCTGGGCCCGGACCCCCTGGGGCTCCGCCCCGGGGAACGGGCGAAGGGCGGGTAGGGGAGCCAGCCCCCGTTTCAGGGCCGACCCAGTCGCACCCGCGCGGCGGTGCGACCGGACAGCTCGACGGCCTAGCGGCAGCCGCAGGAGCGGCGGATGACCAGGGCCGACGGGAACTGCTTCAGGCGTTCGCGGCGGGAGCCCGCCACCCGCAGGGCGTCGTCCAGGACGAGGTCCACCGCGGCGCGGGCCATCGCCGGGCGGTCCGAGGCGATCGTGGTGAGGGGCGGGTCCGTCAGGGCCGCCTCCTTGACGTCGTCGAAGCCGGCCACGGCCAGCTCCCCGGGCACGTCGATGCGCAGCTCCCGCGCGGCGCGCAGGACGCCGATCGCCTGGTCGTCCGTAGCGCAGAAGATCGCCGGCGGGCGGTCGGGCCCGGCCAGCAGCTCCAGGGCGACCTTGTACGCGTCGTAGCGGTTGTACGGGGCCTGGAAGAGCCGGCCCTCCACCGAGCGGCCGGATTCGAGCATGGCCCGCCGCCAGCCCTCGACGTGGTCGGCCACCGGGTCGCCGACCTCGGGGGTGTTCTCCACGCCGCCCAGGCAGGCCACGTACGGATGCCCGTGTTCGAGGAGGTGCCGGGTGGCGAGCTGCGCGCCGCCGATGTCGTCCGTGACGACGGCGACGTCGTCGATGGCCTCGGGGCGCTCGTGGAGGAGGACCACGCGGGCGTCCCAGGCCTCGATCTCGGAGGCGGCCTGCTCGCTCATGCCCTGGCTGACCAGGATCAGCCCGGAGACCCGCATCCCGAGGAAGGCCCGCAGGTAGTGGACCTCGCGCTCGGTGCGGTAGTCGGAGTTGCCGACCAGCACCATCTTTCCGCGCTCGGCGGCAGCCTGCTCCACCGCGTGCGCCATCTCCGCGAAGAACGGCTGGCGGGCATCGGGGACGATCATGCCTATGAGGTCGGTGCGCCGTGAGGCCATCGCCTGGGCGACCCGGTCCGGGCGGTAGCCCAGCTCCTTGATCGCGGCGAGGACACGCTCGCGCGTGGCCGGGGCAACCGGCCTGGGTCCGTTGTTGATGACGTAGCTCACGACGGCGGTAGAAGTACCCGCAAGTCGTGCCACGTCATCCCGCGTCACCTTGGCCACGCGCGGAAGTCTACGCGGGGTGACCTACCTCTGGGCAGGGCGTCCGGAGGAGGTCGTTCCCACGGCCCTCCTAGTCCGTACGGGTGAGTGCCGCGGCAGCCCGCGCGGAGGCCTCGGCCGCCGCCTTCGTGGCCGCCTGCGCGGCCGCTTCGGCCGCCGCCCGTTCCACCTTCTCCGGGGTGACGAAGCGGTACCCGACGTTGCGGACGGTTCCGATCAGCGACTCGTGCTCGGGCCCGAGTTTCGCGCGCAGACGCCGTACGTGCACGTCGACGGTGCGGGTGCCGCCGAAGTAGTCGTAGCCCCACACCTCCTGGAGGAGCTGCGCACGGGTGAAGACCCGGCCCGGGTGCTGGGCGAGGTACTTGAGGAGTTCGAACTCCTTGAAGGTCAGGTCCAGGACCCGGCCCTTCAGCTTCGCCGAGTACGTCGCCTCGTCGACCGACAGGTCGCCGTTGCGGATCTCCATCGGGGAGTCGTCCGAGCCGAGCTGCTGGCGGCCCGTGGCGAGGCGCAGCCGCGCTTCGACCTCGGCCGGTCCCGCGGTGTCGAGGAGGACGTCGTCGATGCCCCAGTCGGCGGTGACGGCCGCGAGGCCGCCCTCGGTGACGACGAGGATCAGCGGGCAGCCGGGCCCCGTGGAGCGGAGCAGCTGGCACAGCGACCGCACCTGGGGCAGGTCGCGGCGGCCGTCGACGAGGATCACGTCGGCGCCCGGGGTGTCCACGAGGGCGGGGCCCTCGGCGGGGGCCACCCGGACGCTGTGGAGCAGCAGGCCGAGGGCCGGCAGCACCTCGGTCGAAGGCTGCAGGGCGTTGGTCAGGAGCAGGAGTGAGCTCACGCCCGACCACCCGCCCGGGTCGGACGGTGGTACTGGTGGTGTGCTTGCGCAGGTGCGTGCGCCTGTACCTCTGCCCGCACCTGCACTTGCACGACGGTTCGCTGGTCCATCACGTCGGTTCCTCCTCGGTCCCGTCGAGGACTTTCGCGGCACTGCTTCGTACGACTTGCCCGGTGTCCGGCCGTCCCCGCGCCCTGAGGCCCGGACGGACACCACTGTTCTCGGTTCGTTCAACGTTCTGAAAGCACAAAAGGACCCGGGGGCTACGTTGCCCGGATCCTCTCGCCAGCAGAATAGCCCACCCGGCCCGGCCTGGCCGAGGCTTCGCAGGGTTCCACTTCTGTGGTTCCCACCACCTCCGGGACCTGCATATGCGCCGGTTTCACCGGATCGGTGGACCCGGTGCGGGCCGCCCGGGCGCACGTGGGGCGCGCGGAGGCACGCCGGGATCGGAGGCGCGAGGGTTCATGATGGAGGCCGACGGCAGAGCGCCGACGAGAGGAGCGTGCAGTGGCAACCGGAACCATCCGCTACTGGGCGGCGGCGAAGGCCGCGGCCAAGACGGCGGAGGAGCCGTACTCGGCGCGGACACTGGCCGAGGCGCTCGACGCCGTGCGGGAACGCCACCCCGGGGAACTGACCCGGGTCCTGCTGCGCTGCTCCTTCCTCGTGAACGAAGAGCCTGTGGGCAAGCGCCCGCACGATTCCGTCGAGCTGACCGAGGGGGGCACCGTCGAGGTGCTCCCGCCGTTCGCGGGCGGGTGAGCGGAGCCCCATGAGCACGCCTGAGGAACAGCAGCAACAACAGCAACAGCAGTTTCTGGAGCAGCAGCAGCAGCAACAGCAACAGCCGGATCCGTACGGGACCCAGACCTGGCAGTCCGCCACGTGGGACACCTCGTACCAGCCGGTGCAGGCCCCGCTGGACGGCGTACCGGCGCAGTACCCGGTCGCCCCCGAGGGCTGGTTCCGCGAGGAGCCGCAGGCCCAGGGGCAGGGGCAGCCTCAGGCACCCGCCTCCGGTCAGGAGTGGGGGCAGCAGCAGGCGTACGCGGACCCCTACGCGGATCCCTACGCGGCTCCGGCCTACCCGCAGGCCTCGGCCCCGGACCACTGGTTCCGCGACGAGGAGCAGGCGCAGCAGGTGCAGCAGGCAGCGCAGGGACAGCAGGCACCGCAGGGACAGCAGGCACCGCAGGGACAGCAGGCACCGCAGGCCTCGCAGCCGCAGGGCGAGCCCCCGCAGCAGTGGGGGGAGACGGCGTACCTGCCTCCCTACCCCGGCCCGTCCGACCCACCGGCCCCCGGCCGGGAGTGGGCCGCGGAGTCGGCCCCGTACCTCCCGCAGCAGGCCGCCCAGGCCCCGGAAGGGGTTCTGGCCGCGCACGCGGTGGCGGCCGACGGGGCTGCGGAGGAGGAGCCCGCCTGGTCGCCGCCCACCCTCGCCGGCAACACGCTGCGCGCCGTGGACCCGGCCCAGGCCCGCGCCGAAGGCCGCTCTCCGATCATCGATCCCGGTCCGCAGGCGGCCATACTGACGGCCGCCCTCGGACTGGTCATCGCGGCCGCCGCCGCTCTGAGCGAGTTCGCGCTGCTCGCGCCGCTGATCGCCCTCCAGGGCCTCACCGCGGCGGGCTGGTTCCGGCTCAACGGCATGTGGCCGGCCCGTCAGGGCATCGCCCTGGCCTTCGCCGGGGCGGTCGTCGCCGATGTGGCGGTGCTCGCGGTGGACGCGCCGTACGGCCCCGGCGCGATCGTCGGCACCCTCGGTGCCTGGGTGCTGCTGACGCTGGTGCTCCAGCTGCGCAGCCACGCGGATCCGGACGAGCGGATGTACGGGCTGATGGCCTCGGTGGCCTCGGCCGCGCTGGCCATCGTCTGCGCGGGCTACCTCGCGGCCGACTCCGCGGCCGTGAGCGTGGGCGCCGCCGCCGTGGCGGTGGCCGTCTTCGCCCGGGCGCTCCCGCTGCCCACCGCGCCCTCGGTCGGCGTCTCGCTGGCCGCCGCGGCCGGTGCGGGCATCGCCGTGGGCGGCCTGACCTCCGTCGGAGCGGGCGGCGCGCTGATCGGCCTGGCGGCCGGGGTGTGCGCGCTGATCGGGCTGCGCGTGGCCGCGTACGACTATCCGTCGAAGTTCGTCCACATGACGGCCGGTGTGGCGCTGCCGCTGGCAGCGGCGGCCCCCGCGGTCTACCTGATCGGCAGGGTGGTGGGCTGAGGCTCCCGCCTCCCCTCCTGAGCGCCCGCCCCGCTTGCCCGGGGCGGGCGTCGTCGCACCGGCTCACAGCGCCCTCACGGCCGGACATGGTCCACTGGCCCGACGTACCAATCGTCTGGGGGGTGGGCACGTGCGTGTCCTGCGTGTCGTTGTGATCATCGGAGTGGTGCTCGGTGGCCTGTTGGTCGGGCTGGACCGATGGGCCGCCGGCTATGCCGAGGGCCGGCTGGCGGATCAGATACGGGCCCGGCAGGGCCTGTCCGGAGTGGAGGTGGACGTCCACGGGTTCCCCTTCCTGACCCAGCTGCTCACCCGGGACCTCGACCAGGTCGACCTGAAGGTGGCGGGCGTGGACGTGGAGACCGCGGACGGCCGTACCACGCACCTGTCCCGGCTGCGGGTCGCCTTCCGGGGGGTGGAGCTGAACGGCGACTACAACGGCGGCACCGCCCGGACCGCCAAGGGCTCGGCCCTGGTCACGTACGCCGACCTGACCGCGGCCGCCCAGCCCGGGGTGACGGTCGCCTACGGCGGGGCGCCGGGCAAGCTGAAGGTCACCGCGCGCGTGGAGTTCCTCGGCAGGACCCTCAGCCGCAGCGTGGTGTCGACGGTCTCCCTCGTCGACTCCGGCGACGGGAAGGGATCGACGATCGTCCGGGTCCGCGCCGACGAGGTGCCGGGTGAGGGCCTCCCCGGGATCGAGTCGGTGGTCCGCAAGAAGACCGACTTCGACCGGCGGATCGACGGCGGTCTGCCGTCGGGGGTCCGGTTGACGGAGCTGACCTCGGACGAGGCCGGTGTGGTGCTCACCCTGGGCGGTAAGAATCTGGCTGTGGCCGGATAGTGAGACGGGTGGGTCCGATCCGCAGATGGGAGGGCCGTACGGGGCTCCGAGGGCCCCTCGCCGGGAGAGCCGCGAGGGACCCGATCCCAGTATGCGGACGATCCTGTCTCGACATATGACACGGCGGTGACAGGGCGGCCGATTCGTCCCTACGATCCATGGCTATGAAGCATCAGCAGGCGGACCTCACGAAGCGACGGGCAGTAGACCTGTGTCGCGTCGCCGCCATGCTCTGTCGATCCATGTGACGTGTGAGCGCATCCCGCTCCATAGCCGGACGACGGCCTTCCGCTTTCCCGTGCGACCACCTCTGCCTCCCGCCCTCCTGAAGCCTCCCCGCAACAGGATCCGCCGGGGGCACCTCCCAGCGGTAGCCGGGAGGAGTACCCGGACGCACGCCCATCGCACCACCAGCACCGCCCCGCCGCACACTGCCCCGGAGGAGAACACCATGAGCCGCAGCGACGTCCTCGTAGACGCCGACTGGGTCGAGGCCCACCTGAACGACGCGAACGTCGTCATCGTCGAGGTGGACGAGGACACGTCCGCGTACGACAAGAACCACATCACCAACGCCGTCCGGATCGACTGGAAGAGCGACCTCCAGGACCCGGTCCGCCGCGACTTCGTGGACCAGGAGGGCTTCGAGAAGCTCCTCTCCGCCAAGGGCATCTCCAACGACGACACCGTCGTCCTCTACGGCGGCAACAACAACTGGTTCGCGTCCTACGCCTACTGGTACTTCAAGCTCTACGGTCACCAGGACGTCCGCCTGCTCGACGGCGGCCGCAAGAAGTGGGAGCTCGACTCCCGCGACCTGGTCGACGGCACCGATGTCCCGAACCGCCCGGCCACCGAGTACAAGGCCAAGGCCCAGGACACCTCGATCCGCGCCTTCCGTGACGACGCGGTCGCCGCGATCGGCACGAAGAACCTGGTCGACGTCCGCTCGCCCGACGAGTTCTCCGGCAAGCTGCTCGCGCCGGCGCACCTCCCGCAGGAGCAGTCGCAGCGTCCGGGCCACATCCCGAGCGCCCGCAACATCCCGTGGTCGAAGAACGCCAACGACGACGGCACCTTCAAGTCCGACGAGGAGCTCACCGCCCTCTACCAGGCCGAGCAGGTCGACCTGGCGAAGGACACCATCGCGTACTGCCGCATCGGTGAGCGCTCCGCACTCACCTGGTTCGTGCTCCACGAGCTCCTCGGCCAGGAGAACGTCAAGAACTACGACGGCTCGTGGACCGAGTACGGCTCGCTGGTCGGCGTGCCGATCGAGCTCGGCGCCAACAAGTAGTTCCGGGCAGCAAGCATTCCGGGCATGCGACGCCCGTAGTCATACCTCTCTAGGACAGGACAGAGAACATGTGTGGAGCAAAGATCGGCGGGCCCGACCTCTCGACGCTGAAGCCCGGTGAGACGGCCATCCAGGGCCAGGTCACCAAGGACGGCGAGCCCATCAGCGGCTACGTCCGTCTGCTGGACTCGACCGGCGAGTTCACCGCCGAGGTCCCGACCTCGGCCACCGGCCAGTTCCGCTTCTACGCGGCCGAGGGCTCCTGGACGCTGCGCGCCCTCGTGCCCGGCGCCCAGGCGGACCGCGCCGTGGTCGTCGTCGAGTCCGGCGGCGTCACGGACGTGGCGATCGCGGTCTGAGCACCGCACCTGTGACCGTGTGACGACATGACCGTGTGACGGCATGACCGTGTGACGGAACGCATGACCGGCCGAAGGGCCGCACCCCCGGGGGTTGGACGCCATCGGATCGGGGTGCGGCCCTTCGTGTCGTTCCGGACCTCCCCGGGAGTGCGGGGCGGCCCTACCCTGGAGGCATGTACGCCCGGCGCCGGCGCGTCTACTTCCTGCTCATGGGCGGATGCCTCTTCCTCTTCGTCTCCGCCTGGTCCTTCGTGCGCCTGTGGTCCGTCGAGGCCGCCGTGGCCCTGTGCGTGGTCGCCATGGTCATTCCGCCGGTCGCCGCGATCGTCGCGAACCGGCGCGGCCCGGACGACCGCTGGTGGGACGACCCCTCGGGCGATCCGAAGTCCGACGAGTGGTGGGACGAACTGGATGGAAAGCGGCGTCACGAGGACTGAAACCCGTTGAGATAAAAATGTAATAAGGGTGATCACAACATCTCCCCACGCGAGGGTGTCTTCTGTGTACGCGGACGATCGATCCGCGATCCAGTCCTGTGGGGGGACTTCTTTTGGAACATGAACAGACCATCCCTGAGCAGCGGAAAGAGGCGGAGAGCGCCCCGGAACCGGGCACTCCGGACGCGGCTGCGGCTGCTCCCCGCCGCCGCGGCACCCGCACGGTCCTCCTGATCGCCGGCGCCGTCGTCCTGGGCGTCCTGGCGGGCACGATCACCGGTTACGCGATCCAGTACGACCGCGAACCCACCCCGCTGGCCCCGCTGGCGCAGCAGGTGATCGAGATCCCGGATCCGCTCGCGCCCATCGACTCGACCACCCTGCGCTCCATCAATGCCAACCGCTGGGTCAAGACCGACGACGACCTGACCAAACTGCTGCTCGACGCCCCCGGGAACGCCAAGGCCGGGATGTCCGGCACGGAGTCCCCGGACGCCTTCGCCGCGGACTGGTACAAGGCGCCCGGTCAAGGTCTCACCTTCCAGACCAGGCATGGCGTGCGCCGTATCGCCGCCCGGAGCTGGTCCGAGAACGATCGCGATTTCTTTACGGTCCGCCTGTTCCAGTACCGGGACCGGT
The DNA here is from genome assembly GCF_040612195.1 of Streptomyces sp. NPDC006450. Lineage (NCBI taxonomy): Bacteria > Bacillati > Actinomycetota > Actinomycetes > Kitasatosporales > Streptomycetaceae > Streptomyces > Streptomyces sp. NPDC006450. The sequence goes on from NZ_JBEXPT010000008.1 coordinate 25,752, forward strand.
CGGGAGCGTCCGGGTACCAGAGTGACCACTCCTACATGAGCGGCAAGGAGTACGCGGGCAACGAGGGCAAGGACTTCCCCGGCGTCCCCGCGCAGTTCGGGCACATGTGGATCGACTCGAAGAGCACCCAGGAGCCCGGCTACCACCCGGTGCGCTCGGCGCGCGTCATCGCCCGGCGCGGCGACATGGTCATGGAGATCAAGTACGAGAACAACCGTGGTGACGTCGATGAGGACCGCCTTGTCGACGTCGCCAAGCGTCAGTGGGAGCGGCTGTGAGCGAGGAGCGCACCACAGAACAGCAGATGATCGGCGGGCAGCAGCCGGACCCGGGCACGGCCCCTGCGCAGGCGCCGGTCGCCGGGCCCCCGCTCAAGGCCGGCCGCAAGATGGTCGCGCTGATCGCCGGCGGGCTGGGCGTCGTCGCCCTCCTCGCGGGTGGTGGCTTCGCGGCATCGGAGCGCATGGACCAGGCGGACCGGAGCGCGCCGACGCGCTACTGGGTCCCGGACGGACCGCAGCCCACCGGGTCGAGCTGGCGGCCCCCGGTCGTACCGACGAACGACCTGACGGCCAGGATCCTCCCGCTGCCCGCCGAGTACGAGCTGGGACCCGACATCGGCCTGGAGGGCAACGACTTCTACGTCTCCGGCGAGCAGGCGTTGCAGACGTTCAAGGAGGCGCGGACCGGCCTCTCCGGCGCAGCGCGCGCCGAGCGGGACAAGGCGCTGGCGGACCTGAAGCTCAAGGGGGTGGCCGGGCGCAGCTATCTGCAGTCCCGGAAGGGCTGGGTCGCCGAGGTCCACCTCACGCAGGCCGATCCGAAGGCCGTCGCCTCGCTCTCGAAAATCGGCAAGGAGTTCCTGGAGCTGGCCTCGGGCGACGGCGAGGCGCCCAAGGTGGACGGGTTCCCGGACGCCACGTGCGTCCAGAACGTCCTCGGCCGGGAGAAGGTCGAGGACAAGGACAGGATCGGCACAGTCGACTGCCTGGCCGTCGAGGGCGACCTGCTCGTCAGCTTCCGGATGTACGGGGCCAGACCGTTCTCCGCGAAGGACGCCACCGACCTGTTCAAGATCCAGCTGAAGCACTTGAAGTCCCCCGGGGAGTCCGCGTGAGCGAGCAGAGCAGCACCGAGGTCGTGGCGGCGACCCCCGAGGACGCCGCGGCGCAGCCAGCCGTGGCGACGGACACCGTTCTCGACGCGATCCCCCGCACCGTCGCCGACGCGAACCCCGCACACGTTCCCGCCGCGCCCAAGGACCGCCGGAAGCTGTTCGCCGCGCTCCGCTGGACCGCCGCCGTCCTCGTCTTCGCCGCCGTCGGCTCCGGAGTCGCGTACGGGATCACCCAGCCCGAGCGCACGGACATCCCGGGGCTGTCCACCGATTCCGACGGCCGCTGGGTCTACCCGAAGCTGTCCAAGCCGCAGCTGCCGGCGGGCGCCGCCCTGCCCTTCGCCAAGGACAACCCGGACGGCATCCACTACGCCGGCCTGACCCAGCTGCTGCTGCCGCCGCCCATCGGTTCCACCCCCGACTCCACGCTGAAGCTGGAGAAGGACGAGGTGGTCACCGTCGACACCTTCGTGTCGGAGTACCAGGACAGCCTCCGCGAGAAGCTGAGGACGGACCTGGGCCACGAGGGGCTGCGCCAGATCGTCGCCCGCGGCTGGACCACCCCGGACGGCACGCGCACCCGTATCTACCTGCTCCGCTTCCACTCGTCCGGCTTCGTCGACGCCTTCACCGGATGCCGCGTCTCCATGGGCCTGAGTGGCGCCCTCGTGCTGCAGGCCGACAGCGTGTGGGCCAAGGTCAAGGCCACGCAGCGCACCGATCTGGGGCACGGGAGCTCCGGGTACGCCACCCAGGGCAACACCAGCGACCTGTCCCTGTACGAGGAGGCGGAGCCGACGGGGGACGAGCGGTTCAGGGTCGGGTGCATCCAGTCCGGCGACATCCAGGCCGTCGTCCTGCAGAGCGGCAAGGGCGAGGTGGCGGCCGTCCCCTTCCACCAGACGGCCGTCCTGCAGCACCAGCTGCTGCGCTGAGCCGGAGGCGGGCCCCGCGCGCGGAGGCGTCGTACGGGCTACCTCACACGGTGCCCCGGTCCCCAGGCCAGTAGGCTTGGGGACCGGCCCCGTAACGCCACCCTTAACACTCCGAGGAGCACCCCGTGCTTGAGGCAGTCTTCACCTCCCTGCTGGTCCTGGTCTGCGTCGGCGTCCTCGCCTTCTCCGTCCTGGCCGTGAAGAAGCTGTACCAGGGCCAGCGCTGATCCCCTCGGATCTGCCGCCGACCGCCCCGGATACCGGAACCCCTCCCACAGATCGCCTGAGCTGAGCAGCCATTCATGATCCAGATCCCGTCCGACCTGAACCCGGGCCTCGTCCCCCTCGCCTTCCTCCTCGGCAACTGGGAGGGCGCAGGCGTCTTCGACTTCCCCGGTGAGGAGAAGTGCAACTTCGGCCAGGAAGTCGTCTTCAGCCACGACGGCCGGGACTTCCTGGAGTACACCTCCCGCACCTGGGTGCTCGACGCCGAGGGCAACAAGGTGCGGCCGCTGGAGTCCGAGTCGGGCTACTGGCGCATCGACAAGGACCGCAAGGTCGAGATCGTCATGGTCCGCGACCAGGGCGTCGTCGAGGTCTGGTACGGCGAGCTCGCCGACAAGAAGCCGCAGATCGACGTGGTCACCGACGCGGTCGCCCGCACCGCGGCCTCCGGCCCGTACAGCGGTGGCAAGCGGCTCTACGGCTACGTGAAGAGCGACCTGATGTGGGTCGGCGAGAAGGCCACCCCCGAGGTGGAGCTGCGCCCGTACATGTCGGCGCAGCTGAAGAAGGTCGTCACCCCCGAGGAGGTCGCGGAGATGGCGCGCAACCTTCCGGACATGCCGGACGACGGCATCGCCTTCTTCCGCTAGGCCCCCGGGCCGAGCGAGGTCCACGCACGCACGGAGCCCCCGGCCGCCTCGGCCGCCGGGGGCTCCCGCACGCGCGGCGCCGTCCCCGGACCCTTCCCGTAGCCGCCCCGCTCCCCGTGCGCGGGCCCGAGGCCTACACTGGCCGGGTGGTGACCACCGACAGCACCGAGAACCTCGCCGCCGGCGGCGGCGACTGGAAGAGCGACCTGCGCCAGCGCGGATACCGCCTGACCCCGCAGCGCCAGCTCGTGCTGGAAGCCGTGGACGCCCTGGAGCACGCCACCCCCGACGAGATCCTCGTCGAGGTGCGCAAGACGGCCTCCGGGGTCAACATCTCCACGGTCTACCGCACGCTGGAGCTCCTGGAGGAGCTGAAGCTCGTCTCGCACGCCCACCTCGGGCACGGGGCCCCCACGTACCACCTCGCCGACCGGCACCACCACATCCACCTGGTCTGCCGCGACTGCACCGAGGTCATCGAGGCGGACGTGGACATCGCCGCCGAGTTCACGTCCAAGCTCCGCGACACCTTCGGCTTCGAAACCGACATGAAGCACTTCGCGATCTTCGGCCGCTGCACGACCTGCGCCGCCAAGCAGCACTAGGACTGGCCGGGGCAGGGTCGTAGGCTGGTGCCATGACCAGCAGCCCCTTGCTCCATCTCCCCGGCGCCGTGCAGGCCGAAGGCCGCGACGAGGGCGTCGCCGCCCACTACGGAGAGCTGTACGGAGAACAGCGCGCACTCGCCGACGGCCGCGGCTTCGTCGACCTCTCCCACCGCGGGGTCGTCACCGTCACCGGCTCGGACCGGCTGAGCTGGCTGCACCTGCTGATCACTCAGCACGTCACCGAGCTTCCGGCCGGCCAGGCCACCGAGGCGCTGATCCTCACCGCGAACGGCCACATCGAGCACGCGCTCTACCTCGTGGACGACGGCGAGACGACGTGGATGCATGTCGAGCCCGGCACCAAGGAGGCCCTCGTCGCCTACCTGGAGGCCATGAAGTTCTTCTACCGCGCGGAAGTCGCCGACCGGACCGCCGAGTTCGCCGTCGTGCACCTGCCGGCCGGCTCCATCGCCGAGGTCGCCAAGGAACTCGCCGTACGGGAGACCCCGTACGGCCGCGACGTGTTCCTGCCGCGCGACGACCTGGAGGCCTTCGCCGCCTCCCACGGTCCGGCCGCCGGGCTGCTCGCGTACGAGGCCCTGCGGGTCGAGGCGCACCGTCCGCGGCTCGGTCTGGAGACCGACCACCGCACCATCCCGCACGAGCTCGGCTGGATCGGCACCGCCGTGCACCTGCAGAAGGGCTGCTACCGCGGCCAGGAGACGGTGGCCCGCGTCCACAACCTGGGGAAGCCGCCGCGCCGCCTGGTCTTCCTGCACCTGGACGGCTCCGAGGTGCTGCTCCCCGCGCACGGCGCGCCCGTACGCCTGGCCGCGGACGGGGAGGAGGGCCGCCAGCTGGGCTTCGTGACCACCTCGGTCCGCCACCACGAACTCGGCCCGATCGCCCTCGCGCTGGTCAAGCGGAACGTCCCGGTGGACGCCCCGCTGCTGGTGGGCAAGACGGCCGCCGCGCAGGAGGTCGTCGTCGCGCCGTGACGACCGCGCGCTAGATGTCGATGACGATGGTGAACGGGCCGTGGTTGGTCAGCGAGACCCTCATGTCCGCGCCGAACCGGCCCGTCGCCACCGTCGCGCCCAGCGCCCGCAACTGCTCCACGACCGCGTCCACGAGCGGCTCGGCGAAGGCCCCGCCGGCGGCCGCGTTCCACGTGGGGCGGCGGCCCTTGCGGGCGTCTCCGTAGAGGGTGAACTGGGAGATCACCAGCAGCGGCGCGTTCACGTCGCTGCAGGACTTCTCGGCCTCCAGGATCCGCACCGACCAGAGCTTGCGCGCCAGCAACTCCGCCTTCTCCGGGGTGTCGTCGTGGGTCACCCCCACCAGCACGCACAACCCCTCCCCGACGATCTCCCCGACGGTCTCGCCGGCCACCACGACGCTCGCGCCGTCCACCCTCTGCACCACTGCTCGCATGACACCTGTGTACCAGGCGTGCACCCGTCCGGGGCCGATCGGGTGGAGTGGGACTGCGTCAACGCCACGGGGAGTGGCACGATGCACGCAGGCGGTGCCCCCAGCACCGGTCGAGGGGACGGACACGAACGCATGAATACTTCTGGTACCTCCGCACCTGCTTCTGCGCCCATCGGACCCGTGGGCTCCGGAGCGCCCGTCACACCCATGGCGTCCGCGACGTCCGGGGCCTCCGCCGAGACCACGGCCACGGCGCCCCGCCCGCCCGCGCAGCGGACCGGCGCCGCGGACGTCCCGTCGGCTGCGACCACCGCGCTCGGCCTGCCGGAGCTGCGCGGGCTGCGCCGCGACGCGCAGCGCGACGAGGCCGACCTGAGCTACGTGCGCCGGCTGCTCCAGGGCCGCATCGACATCCTGCGCGCCGAGCTCGCCCGGCGGACGGACCCCGAGGCGCCGGTGGTGGACCGGCTCTCGGAGATCCTCGCGGACGCCCCCTCCAGCCGCAGCGCCTCGGCCCGGCACGTCACGCTCGGCACCCCGCACGGGGAGGAGTACCGGCTGCTGGCGGCCGAGATGCTCTCCGACGTGGAGCTGTCGGACCTGGGAGCGCGCACGGACGAGGAACTCCACGAGGGCATGGGCCGGTTGGTGCGCTACGAGCAGCAGGTCTCGCGGCGCCGCCAGCAGCTCCAGCGCACGGCCGACGACTGCAGCGCGGAGATCACCCGGCGCTACCGGGAGGGCGAGGCCCAGGTGGACGACCTGCTCGCCTGAGGAGGCGGGGGCCCGCGGAAAAATGCGGGCGACGGGGGCGGGCCGGTCCGATTAGCGTGGGTGGCTATGAGCGCTGACGTCCGGCCGATCGCCGTGTCCGAACTTCCCGACTGGCTGCGTGCCGTGCAGAACGGTTTCCTGAACGCGGCGCCCGGCAGCGCCGCGGACGTCGCCCAGCTGACCGAGAACTTCGACTTCTCCCGGACACAGGGCGGGTTCGACGGTGACACCGGCCGGTGCGTGGCGACCTTCCGCTCCTTCCCGCAGGAACTGACCGTGCCCGGCGGGGCGTTCGTCCCGTCGAGCGCCGTTTCGAACGTGACCGTACTGCCCACCCACCGCAGGCAGGGCCTGCTGACCCGGATGATGGCCGCGGAGCTGACCGCAGCCCGCGCGCGCGGCGACGTGCTGTCGACGCTGATCGCCGCCGAGTACCCGATCTACGGGCGGTACGGGTACGGGCCCGCCACCTCCGTCTCGGAATGGGAGATCGACGTACCGCGCACCGGACTCGACCCGCGGCAGCCGGTCCCCGGCGACGGCGGGAGGATCGACCTCGTGGACGAGGCCGAGGTACGGAAGGTGGGCCCGGCGCTGCACGAGCGGCTGCGGGCGGCCACGCCCGGGGCGGTGAACCGCGACGCCCGTTGGTGGCGGCTGGCCACGGGTGTGGAGGAGCTGTCGCACCGGCCGTACAAGGCCGCCTTCCACGCGGTGTACCGCACCGCGGAGGGCGAGGTGGCCGGCCTGGTGCGGTACTCCGCGGACGACAAGTGGACGGACGCGAAGGTTCCGCAGAACACCGTGCAGGTACGGCAGTTGCTCGCCGCCACCCCGGAGGCGGAGCGGGCGCTGTGGCACTTCCTCTGCTCCATCGACTGGGTGGTGAAGGTCCGTACCGGCTACCGCGCCCCCGACGACCTCGTCACCGGGCTGCTGCCCGACGCGCGCTCCGCCCGGCTGGTGACCTCGGCGGACTGGCTGTGGGTGCGGCTGCTGGACGTCGTACGGGCCCTCGGCGCGCGGACATACGCCGTGCCCGGGGTCCTCGTGCTGGAAGTGCTCGACAAGACCGGTCCCGCGGGCGGGCGCTACCGGCTCGACGCGGGCGCGGGGGACTGCGTGCGCACGGAGGAGCCGGCCGATCTGCGCCTGGACGTGGGCACACTGGGGGCGCTGTACCTGGGCGACGAGTCTGCGGTGCGGCTGGCGGCGCTCGGCGCGATCACGGAGGAGCGCCCCGGGGCACTCGCGCTCGCGGACGCGGTGTTCCGTACGGCGCGGCGGCCGTGGTGCCCGGACATCTTCTGAGCCCGTCCGTGCGTCCGTGCGGGAAATCGGGGAGATCGGGATACGAGGACTGGGGACTGAGGTACTTGGCGACACTGGTGGAATCCCTGCGCGCGGCCGGCTGCGTCTTCGCGGAGGAGGAGGCGGAGCTGCTGACGGCCGCCGCCGAGGACGCGGGGCATCTGGAGGGGCTGCTGGCCCGGCGGGTGGCGGGCGAGCCGCTGGAACACGTCGTCGGCTGGGCGGAGTTCTGCGGGCTGCGCATGGCCGTCGGCGAGGGGGCCTTCGTGCCGCGCCGGCGCAGCGAGTTCCTCGCGCGGGAGGCGGCGGAGGCGGCCCGGCCCGGCGCGGTGGTCGTGGACCTGTGCTGCGGGGTGGGCGCGCTCGGCGCCGCCGTGGCCGCGCAGGTGCCGGGGGCCGAACTGCACGCGGCGGACATCGACCCGGCCGCACTCGCCTACGCCCGGCGCAACGTGGCCCCGTACGGCGGCCGGGTGTGGGAGGGCGACCTCTACGCACCCCTGCCCGCCGGGCTCCGGGGCCGGGTGGACGTCCTGGTGGTCAACGCCCCCTACGTCCCGACCGGGGAGATCGGCCTGCTGCCGGCGGAGGCCCGCGACCACGAACCGCCCGTCTCCCTGGACGGCGGGGCGGACGGCCTGGACGTCCACCGCCGGGTCGCCGCCGGCGCCCCGCCCTGGCTCGCACCGGGCGGCAGCCTGCTGATCGAAACGAGCACCCGCCAGGCCCCCGTCACGGCGGCGGCCCTGACGGCGGCAGGCCTGTCGGCGCGCACGGTGACCTCCGAGGAGTACTACGCGACGGTGGTCATCGCGACGGCGCCGTAGCCGGCGCCGCAGGGGGGCGGAGGTCTGGAGTGGGAGCTATTGCAAGCACCTGCTTGCAATAGTTAGCAAGGTGCGGCAGGATCGGGTCATGGCATCGCTCAACGTCGGCAACCTCGGCGAGTACCTGCGCGAGCAGCGGCGGCAGGCACAGCTTTCACTGCGCCAGCTGGCCGATGCGGCGGGGGTGTCGAATCCGTACCTCAGTCAGATCGAACGCGGGCTGCGCAAGCCGAGCGCGGACATCCTGCAGCAGCTCGCCAAGGCGCTGCGGATCTCCGCCGAGACGCTGTACGTGCAGGCCGGAATCCTGGACGAGCGGGACCGGGACGCCGTGGAGACGACGGCCGTGATCCTCGCCGATCCGTCCATCAGCGAGCAGCAGAAGCAGGTGCTGCTCCAGATCTACGCGTCCTTCCGCAAGGAGAACGCCGCAGAGAACGCCGCAGAGAACGCCGCGGAGGCCGAGGAAAAGGCCGGGGCGGGAGCGGAAGGCGCCAGCGACAGCGGCGATGCCGAGACACGCCGTACGAACTGAGCACGCACCGAGTACGCACCGAGTACGCACCGATTACGCACTGAGCACGAACTGAGACCGTGATCCGGGAGGACCACCACATGGCCATCGCCGATGACCTGAAGAAGACCCTCACCGACCCGACCCCCCTCTACTTCGCCGCCGGCACCGCCGACCTCGCCGTGCAGCAGGCCAGGAAGGTGCCCGGGCTGATCGAGCAGCTGCGCGCCGAGGCCCCCGCGCGCATCGAGGCCGTGAAGAACACCGACCCCAAGGCCGTGCAGGAAAAGGCCAAGGAGAAGGCCAAGGAGGCGCAGGAGGCGGTCACCGCCACGGTCGCCGAGGTGTTCGGGGCGATCGACGCGAAGAAGCTCGGGGAGACCGCCCAGGACCTGGCGCTGCGCGGGGTCGGCGTGGCCGCCGAGTACGCGGTCAAGGCCAAGGAGGCCTACGACAAGGTCGCCGAGCACGGCGAGCAGACCGTACGGGCGTGGCGCGGCGAGGTCTCCGAGGAGATCGTCGACATCGCCGTGGTCGTGGAGCCGGAGGCCGCCGAGCCGGTGGCGGAGCCCGCCGCCGAGCCCGCGCCGAAGAAGGCTCCGGCCCGCAAGGCCGCGGCCAAGAAGGCCGCCGCCGAGCCGGCCGACCAGAGCTGAGAGCGGCGCGACGGACCGGGCACCCGCGGGGCGTCCGGTCCGTTGTGGTTTGGGAAAGGGGCTCTGCCGGTAGCGTGGAGGCAGGTGGCATCCGGTGAGCGAGGCGTGAGAAGGCGGTCAGGCGATGTTGATGAACGGGTTCGATAACGGAGTGCTTCCGTTGCTCGGGTTCGCCATGCTCGGGCTCGCCGTGGTGGCCTTCGTGCTGGCGCTGACGGCCCGCGAGGACGCGTACCGGGCGGCCGGGAAGCAGACCAAGACCTTCTGGCTGGTCATCCTCGGCATCACCGTGCTCGTGGACGCCTTCCTCGGGATGCTCTTCCTGGAGATCGCCGGGCTGGTCGCCAGCATCGTGTTCTTCGTCGATGTGCGCCCCGCCCTCAAGGAGGTCTCGGGCGGCGGCGGCCGACGCGGCGGCAGCAGCAGCGACGGACCGTACGGCCCCTACAACGGCGGCCGCTAGACAGGCGGGCGGTGGGGCGCGGGCCGTACGCGGCCTGCCGGCCCGGCCGTGCGGCCCGTCAGCCCTCGGCGCGGGAGAGGAGGACGACGGCGACGTCGTCCGTCAGCTCCCCGCCGTTGAGGCGGCGGGCTTCGGTCACGGAGGCTTCGAGCAGCCCTTCGCCGCTCAGCCCGTCGGCCAGGTGGCGGTTGATCATCTCGACCATGCCGTCCTGCCCCAGCCGCTCCTTGCCCTGTCCGATCCTGCCCTCGATCAGGCCGTCGGTGTAGAGCATCAGGCTCCACGTGCCGCCCAGCTCCACCTGGCGGCGCGGCCAGCGGGCCCGGGGCAGCAGGCCGAGGGCCGGGCCGCTGTTCTCGTACGGGAGCAGTCGCGCGGGGCGGCCCGGCCGGGAGATCAGCGGCGCCGGATGGCCCGCCAGGCACAGGCCCGCGCGCCGGCCGTCGGGGGCGATGTCCACCGTGCACAGCGTCGCGAAGATCTCCTCGCAGGGGCGCTCGACCTCCAGGACCTCCTGGAGCGTGGCGAGCAGGTCGTCGCCGCACAGGCCGGCCAGGGTCAGAGCCCGCCAGGCGATGCGCAGCTCGACGCCGAGGGCGGCCTCGTCCGGGCCGTGGCCGCAGACGTCGCCGATCATCGCGTGGACGGTGCCGTCGGGGGTGCGGACGGTGTCGTAGAAGTCCCCGCCGAGGAGGGCCCGGCTGCGGCCGGGGCGGTAGCGGGCGGCGAAGCGGAGGTCGGAACCCTCCAGGAGCGGGTGGGGGAGCAGCCCGCGCTCCAGGCGGGCGTTCTCCTGGGCGCGCAGTTTCGATTCTGCGAGCTTGTACTGGGCGATGTCCGCCCGTTTTCTCTCCACCGCGTAGCGGATGGCGCGGCTGAGCAGCCGTCCGTCGAGCTCGTCGCGGAACAGGAAGTCCTGGGCCCCCACGCGTACGGCCTCTGCGGCGCGCTCCGCGTCCTCCTCGGAGGTGAGCACGAGGACCGCGTGCCGCGGGGCGATGCGGAGCACTTGGCGCAGGGCGCCGAAGGGGTCGGCGGCGTCGCCGGCGCCGCTGTGCGGGAGCGCGAGGTCGAGCAGCACGCAGTTCACGTCGGGGGTGAGCAGCCGGGCCGCCTCCGTGAGGTTGCGGGCGCTGCGCAGCCGGATGCGGTGGCCGTCGGCGTCGAGGATCTCGGGGACGGTGAGGCCGCCGGCGGGGTCGTCCTCGATCACCAGCAGGGTGAGCGATGACATGCCGCCCGGGCCGCTCTCGGTGGCCGGGATGTCCCTCTGCCGCGGTACGGGTACGGGCATCGTCTCCGGTTCCTTCCCGCCCCCTCGGGGGTTCGCTCGTCCGGCGACCCTAGCGGCGGGAGGAGGGAAGCGGAATGGCGGGTCCGGTGCGGGGCTCCGGCATATGCCGTTATCGGGTGGGAAAGTCCGTGTCGACGAATGACCAACGTCACGGCGCAGGGGTACGACATCCCGCCCACCGAGACGTAGCGCCCCGGGGGCGGCCCGTCCCCGGCGGCCGGCCGTCCCCGGCGGCGCCACCTGTCGGTGAGCGGGCCGTCGCTACGCGTCCGGTCTGACCACTGCCTTGATCGGCATGGAGCCCGCGCCCGCCATGGTGACGTTGCGGCCCGGGCGGGGGGCGTGGACCATCGCGCCGTCCCCGACGTACATCCCGACGTGGCTCGCGTCGTCGAAGTAGATGATCAGGTCGCCCGGCCGCATGTCCTTGACCGCGACCTTCGGCAGCCGCAGCTGCTCCTGCGAGGTGCGCGGGATCCGCTTGCCCGCCGCGAGCCAGGCCTGCGAGGTCAGCCCGGAGCAGTCGAACGAGCCGGGTCCCTCCGCGCCCCACACGTACGGCTTCCCTATCTGGGCGGCGGCGAACCGCACGGCCCGCTTGCCCGCGTCGGTGGCCGCGGCGCCCGAGGAGCCGGTCATCGCGCCCGTGGACAGCCAGTCGGTCTGCGCCTTGCGCTGCGCTTCCGCCTCGAGCTCCAGCAGCCGGGCCTTCTGCTCGGCCTCCAGCTTGCTCTCGAGCTCCTCCGCCGCCTTGATCTTGTCCTCGACCTGCTTCTTCGCGGCTTCCTGCTTGACCCGGTTGGCCTCCAGGGTCTCCCAGTGGGCGCTCGCGTCCCGCGCGTACTGCTGCAAGTCGGTCTGGGTGCGGTTCAGTTCGGAGAGCAGGTCCGAGGTGGCCTTCTCGCCCTGGCGCAGCCGGTCGTTGCCGTCCAGGAACTGCGTCGGGTCGTTGCTCAGGGCCAGTTGCGCGCCGGGCGGCAGTCCCCCCGAGCGGTACTGGGCGCGGGCCGCCGCCCCCGCGCGGCCCTTCAGCGCGGTGATGCGGTCCTGGCCCGCGAGGACCAGGTTGGCGATCTCCACGATCTTGTCGGACTGCGCCTTGGTCTCGCTCTCCGCGAGGTTGAAGGCGTCCGTGGCGGCGCCGGCCTCGCGGTAGAGGCCCTCTATCTCCTTGCGGACCTGCTCCAGGGACTTGCCCTGCTGGGGCTCCGGCGCAGCGAACGCCGTGCCGGCCAGCGCGCCGGGAGCGGACAGCAGCGCCATCGCGCAGAGCAGAGTGAGGGCGATCGAACCCCGTCGTCGTTTCCTCATGGTCCCCCCAGACACCAAATTGATTAATCGTCAGTAACTTGTGACTGCCTTCGGGATGGTGCCACGAGTCGGTGAATTCCAACACCCTTGTGGATATCCATGCGATCCGCCCCGAGCGCCGCCGCGGCCCCCCTGGCACCGGCGGCCCCCGTCACCCCGAAGGCCTCAACGCGTCCCACCGCACCGTGAGTTCCCCCTGACGCCACCGCACCGGCCCGTCCGCCAGCGGCCAGTCCCCGGCCAGCGCCCGCGCCGTCCGGATCCAGCGCTGCCGCGCCCCGTAGGAGGCGTACGGAGCCGCCGCCGCCCACGCCCGGTCGAAGTCGCGCAGGAACGCGTGCACCGGCTCGCCCGGCACGTTGCGGTGGATCAGTGCCTTCGGCAGCCGCTCCGCCAGATCCGAGGGGCGCTCCAGGGAGCCCAGCCGGGTGGCGAAGGTCACCGTGCGCGGCCCTTCGGGCCCCAGCGCGACCCAGACGTGCCGCCGCCCGATCTCGTCGCAGGTCCCCTCCACCAGCAGCCCTTCGGGAGCGAGCCGGGCACACAGCCGCTCCCACACCGCCTCGACCTGCTCCTCGTCGTACTGGCGCAGCACGTTCGCCGCCCGGATCAGCGCGGGCCGGACCCCGCCCTCCAGCGGCACCTCGAAGCCGCCGTGCCGAAAGCTCAGCCCCTCCCGCTCGTACGGCTTCGCACCCGCGACCCGGGCCGGTTCGATCTCGATGCCGACCACCCGCACCCGCGGGGCCGCCTCCCGCAGCCGTGCCAGGAGTTCCACCGCGGTCCAGGGCGCCGCCCCGTAGCCGAGGTCCACCGCGACCGGGTCGTCCGCGCGCCGCAGCGCCGCTCCGTGCGTCGCCGCGATCCAGCGGTCCATGCGGCGCAGGCGGTTCGGGTTCGTCGTCCCGCGGGTCACCGTGCCGACGGGGCGACGAGGGGGAGGGGTGGAGCGGGAGGCCATGTGCAGAGAGTAAGCGGAGGGTTCCCGCGCGATAAAAATCCGGCACGGCAGCAGGAAAAGCTCCCGTCCCGGAATGCGGGGGACGGCCGTCCGGGTTGCACTCCTAGAAGAGCGCCGACAGCGCTCTGCGTGTCATGCCGTCCGAGCGAGAGGAACTGCTCCCTTGAGCCAGTACGTGTCCCGCATCGGCGGCAGCATCGGCGGCCGGTTCGGCGCGGCCCGTTCCGGCACCCGCCACGAGCCGCCCCGCCTGCGCCTGCCCGCCGCCGTCGGCGGCCACCGCAAGCCGCGCCGCGTCGCCATGCTCAGCGTGCACACCTCACCGCTGCACCAGCCCGGCACCGGCGACGCCGGCGGCATGAACGTCTACATCGTGGAGCTGGCCCGGCGCCTGGCCGCGATCAACATCGAGGTCGAGATCTTCACCCGGGCCACCACCGGCGGCCTGCCGCCCGTGGTCGAGCTCGCGCCCGGAGTCCTCGTACGGCACGTGGACGCGGGCCCGTACGAGGGCCTGGCCAAGGAGGAGCTGCCGGCCCAGCTGTGCGCCTTCACCCACGGCGTCATGCAGGCCTGGGCCGGCCACCGCCCCGGCTACTACGACCTGGTCCACTCCCACTACTGGCTCTCCGGCCACGTCGGCTGGCTCGCCGCCGAGCGCTGGGGCGTCCCGCTCGTGCACGCCATGCACACCATGGCCAAGGTCAAGAACGCGGCGCTCGCCGAGGGCGACACCCCCGAGCCCGCCGCCCGCGTCATCGGCGAGACGCAGATCGTCGACGCCGCCGACCGGCTCATCGCGAACACCGCCGAGGAAGCCGACGAACTCGTCCGCCACTACGCGGCCGACCCCGGCAAGGTCGCCGTCGTCCACCCCGGCGTGAACCTCGACCGCTTCACCGTCGCCGACGGCCGCGCCGCCGCCCGCGCCCGCCTCGGGATGCCGCAGGACGCCGTCATCCCGCTCTTCGCGGGCCGCATCCAGCCGCTCAAGGCCCCCGACATCCTGCTGCGGGCCGTCGCGGAGCTCGTGGACCGGGACCCGGCGCTGCGCGCCCGGCTGTTCGTGCCCGTCGTCGGCGGGCCGAGCGGCAGCGGGCTCGCCAAGCCGGAGGGGCTGCAGAAGCTCGCCGCGAAGCTCGGCATCGCGGACCTCGTGCACTTCCATCCGCCGGTGGCTCAGGACGCGCTCGCGGACTGGTTCCGCGCGGCGTCCGTGCTGGTCATGCCCTCGTACAACGAGTCCTTCGGGCTGGTCGCCATAGAGGCGCAGGCCACCGGCACGCCGGTGCTGGCCGCGGCTGTCGGCGGGCTGCCCGTCGCCGTCGACGACGGGGTCACGGGGATCCTCGTACCCGGCCACGACCCGGTCGACTACGCCCGTGAGCTACGGCGCTTCGTGGACGAGCCGGGGCTGTCGGACCGGCTGGGCGGGGCGGCCGCGCGGCACGCGCAGTTCTTCGGCTGGGACACCGCCGCGAGCGGCACGGCCGACGTGTACACGGGGGCGATGCACGATCACCGCCGTCACGTACGCTCCCACCATGGCTGACGCTGACGCTGACCTCACCGACACCGCCGCGATCATCGAAGCGACGCTGACCGGCGCGGAACTGAGCTGGGAGAGCCCGTCACCGGGCTCGTACGTGGTCCAGCTCCCCGGCACCCGCAAGCTGAGCACCACCTGCTCGCTCAAGGCCGGGAAGCACTCCCTGTCGGTCAACGCCTTCGTGATCCGCCACCCGGACGAGAACGAGGCCGGCGTCCACCGGTGGCTGCTGGAGCGCAACCTCAAGCTCTACGGCATGGCCTACGCGGTCGACGCGCTCGGCGACGTCTACCTGACGGCCCGCCTCCCCCTGTCCGTGATCACCCCCGGCGACCTGGACCGGCTGCTCGGCACGGTCCTGGAGGCCGCGGACGGGGCCTTCAACACCCTGCTGGAGCTGGGCTTCGCCGGCGCGATCCGGCGGGAGTACGAGTGGCGGGTCTCGCGGGGCGAGTCCACGCGCAACCTGGACGCCTTCAAGAACCTGACGCAGCCGTCGGCGTAGCCGCCGGGGGTTCGGGAGCTCCGGCCCCCGGGCCGGAGGCGGCGGCGAGGCCGGGCCGGCCGTCCGGCGCCGGCGCCGGCGCCGGGAGTTCCGCTCCCGGACGCCCGCGCCTCGAACGCGGGCGGGACTGGGGGTGCTCACCCTCGGGGAGCGCCCGCATCAGCAGCCAGTAGCCCCCCGCCGCCACCGTGCCCAGGACCGCCGTAGCGCCCCACAGCCACGCCGCGCCGAAGTGCTCGATCGTGAAGCCCGCCATCAGCGGGGCGATCAGCGAGGCCACCGCCCACGACATCGTGTACATGCCCTGGTAGCGGCCGCGCCCGTGCAGCGGGGAGAGCCGGGCGACCAGGCCCATCTGGGTCGGCGAGTTGATGATCTCGGCCAGGGTCCACACGCAGACGGTCAGCGCCAGGCTCCACACCGAGCCGCCGAAGGCCGTCAGCCCGAAGCCGTACCCGGCCAGCAGCGCCGAGATCACCAGCAGCCTCTGCGGATCGCGCCGCTCGATGAACCGGGTGACCGGGATCTGCAGCAGCACGATCAGCACGCCGTTGACCCCGATGACCAGCCCGTAGTCGGCCGTGGAGAACCCGGCCGCACCCATCGCGAGCGGCAGCCCGAACGAGCCCTGCATGAAGATCAGCGAGATCAGGAACGACAGCCCGACGACGCCCATGAACCGCCCGTCCCGCAGCACCGTCCCCAGGCCGATCTCCGGCTCGGCGGCCGCCTTCTCCTCCGCCGTCCTCTGCGGCCGGGACTCCGGCAGCTTGAGGTAGACGAGCACCGCGCAGACCAGGGTCAGGGCCGCCTCGCCGAGGAACCCGGCCAGGTAGCTGTACTCCGCGACGAAGCCCGCCACGGTCGCGCTGACGGCGAAGCCGAGGTTGACGGCCCAGTAGTTCAGCGCGAAGGCCCGTACCCGGTCCTCCGGGCGGACGATGTCGGCCATCATCGCCTGCACCGCCGGCCGTGAGGCGTTGGAGGTCATGCCGACCAGCAGAGCCACCGCGGCGATCGCCGCCGGGTGCTCCATGAAGCCGAGCAGCGCCACCGAGAACGCGGTCGACGCCTGAGCCACCATCAGCGTGGGCCGCCGCCCCAGCCGGTCCGTGAGCACGCCGGCGACGAGCGAGGACACCACACCGCCGAGCCCGTGCAGGGCCACCACAAGTCCCACGAAGGAGGCCGAATAGCCCCGGTCCAGGGTCAGGTACAAGGTCATGAATGTGGCGACGAAGGCCCCGAGCCTGTTGACCAGCGTGCTCGTCCAGAGCCACCAGAACTCCCGCGGCAGCCCCGCCACGCTCTCGCGCGCGGCGCGTCTCACACTGGCAACGGACATAGGGAATCCCCCCGGAGATGTAAGCGTCCCTCTAGTCGTTCGGACCCTACGGATCCGGGCCCCGGGGAGCCACTGGATTGACGGCCGGCGTCAATCGGGGGACCGTCACCACACCGTGGACACCGCGCGCGAGCGGACGGGCGTGTCCATTAGGCTCGTACGCATGGCCGACGCACCGTACAAGCTGATCCTCCTCCGCCACGGCGAGAGCGAATGGAACGCGAAGAACCTGTTCACCGGCTGGGTGGACGTCAATCTCAACGAGAAGGGCGAGAAGGAGGCGGTCCGCGGCGGTGAGCTGCTCAAGGACGCCGGTCTGCTCCCCGACGTCGTGCACACCTCGCTCCAGAAGCGCGCGATCCGCACCGCGCAGATGGCGCTGGAGGCAGCCGACCGTCACTGGATCCCGGTCCACCGCTCCTGGCGCCTGAACGAGCGCCACTACGGCGCCCTCCAGGGCAAGGACAAGGCCCAGACCCTCGCCGAGTTCGGCGAGGAGCAGTTCATGCTGTGGCGCCGCTCGTACGACACCCCGCCGCCGGCGCTCGAAGACGGTACGGAGTTCTCGCAGTCCGAGGACCCGCGCTACGCCTCCATCCCGCCGGAGCTGCGCCCGCGTACCGAGTGCCTCAAGGACGTCGTCGTCCGCATGCTCCCGTACTGGTACGACTCGATCGTCCCGGACCTGCTGGACGGCCACACCGTCCTGGTCGCCGCGCACGGCAACTCCCTGCGCGCGCTGGTCAAGCACCTCGACGGGATCTCCGACGCCGACATCGCGGGCCTGAACATCCCGACCGGCATCCCGCTCTCCTACGAGCTGGACGCCGACTTCAAGCCCCTCAACCCGGGCGGCACCTACCTCGACCCGGACGCCGCCGCGGCCGCCATCGAAGCCGTCAAGAACCAGGGCAAGAAGAAGTAGGAAAAGCGATCATGCCCCTGACCTGCGCACACGGCGCAGATCAGGGGCATTCGTCTGCCCTGGGCCCACTGTGGGCCCTCAGCGTGGGGGACCGTCCGGCCGCAGAGCCCTGCCGAGAGCCTCGCGAGGACGGTCCCGGCTGCTCGGCATCAGGTGAGCCACTGCTCGGCGAGGCGCTTCTGTCCGTCCTCGAAGGACTTGGACTTCCGCTTGCCGTCGGGGGCGAAGTAGCGCGCCCTGATCGACTTTTCTGAGAGCGACCTGACCCGCTACAGGGCGCGATTCGTACCGCCCCGGCAAGCCGAGCCCCACCTCGTGTATCGCGGCGACCCTTGGTGTGAGACCTAGTGCCCGAACCCCGTGCCGTGTTCATGCCATCGAACATCGATGTCATAATCGGACGTTGTGTGGACAACGCTTGCGCCGCTCATCGGCGTCCTGCTCGGCGGGCTCATGTCGGTGCTGGCCCAACGCTCGGCAGGACGCGCCTTGGAACGCGGCGAGGCGCGCCGCAGTGTCCGTGAACGTGCCGAGGCGCGCCGCAACGAGCGTCTCACGCACCTCATCGCATTTCTGTCCGCGGTGCAGGAAGCAGAACGAGTCGCGGTGGATCGGCATCACCACAACCTGGCTGACGAGCAGTGGCAGGCCCGGGCAAGGCAGGTCCTCGACAGGGTGTGGGTGACGCAGAAGACGATCCACGTACTGTGCGCGTCCGAGGTCAGCGAAGCGGCACGCAGCCTCGCGTGGGCAGTGCAGGAGGTGATCAGGAAGGGCCCTGAAGACCCGGGAGAGCCACAGGACGAGAAGGTCTGGGCGCACATCCATCCCAGCCGACAGGCATTCCTTGATCTCGTGCGCGACCAGCTGAGTTGAAGCCCCGGGGAGGGATTCGGCAGAAGCACCGTACGACGCGAAGGGCCCCGGCCGACGGTGTGTCGGACGGGGCCCTTCGCGTACGGGTGGCCGGGCGGGCGGCCTCAGCCGCCGCACTGGCAGGGGGCGCCGGACTGGCAGCCGCAGCCGCAGCCCGAGCCGCAGCCGCAGGCCGCGAGCAGGGGCAAGCGCAGGCGCAGGCCCTCCGGAGGCTGCGCTTCCTGCTCCGGGGTGATGGGGACGGGGGAATCGGACATGGATCCTCCTCGTAGGCGTCGTGCCTTCGCCCTCATTCATGCCCAGCCCGGCCCCCGCGTCAACGGCGCATTGGGGGCTCGTTGTTGATCCGGCCCCCGGTGGGCCTCCGGCTCAGACGCCCTCGACCTGCGTGGGCGCCTGGAGCTCGTCCGCGTGCTCACCCGTCACCAGGTAGACGACGCGCTTGGCTACCGACACCGCGTGGTCCGCGAACCGCTCGTAGTAGCGGCCCAGCAGGGTCACGTCGACCGCCGTCTCGATGCCGTGCTTCCAGCGGTCGTCCATCAGGTGCTGGAACAGCGTGCGGTGCAGCTGGTCCATCTCGTCGTCGTCCTGCTCCAGCTGGAGCGCCAGGTCGACGTCCTTCGTGATGATGACCTCGGCCGCCTTCGCCATCAGCCGCTGCGCGAGCTGCCCCATCTCCAGGATGGTCGCGTGCAGGTCCCGCGGGACCGCCGTGTCCGGGAAGCGCAGCCGCGCGAGCTTGGCCACGTGCTGCGCCAGGTCGCCGGAGCGCTCCAGGTCGGCGCTCATGCGCAGCGAGGTGACGACGATGCGCAGGTCGGTGGCGACCGGCTGCTGGCGCGCGAGCAGCGCGATGGCACGGGCCTCCAGGTCGTGCTGGAGGTCGTCCACCTTCTGGTCGGCGGCGATGACGCTCTCGGCGAGCTTCAGGTCGGCGTCGAGCATGGAGGTCGTGGCCCGCCCGATGGCGGAGCCGACCAGCCGGGCCATTTCGACCAGGCCTTCACCGATCGAGTCCAGTTCCTCGTGGTACGCGTCACGCATGTCTCGTGTCCCTCTCTCGACCTACTACTGCCTACTGCAAGTACTGCCCGGCGAGCGGGCCGGTGCGGCCATCGGCCCCACGTTGCCACGGTGAACCCCGAACGCGACCGACTCCGGCACCGCAAGTGAATCAGCACGGTCGTCAGGGTGAACTCTGGGCGACGACTGTTCGAGGTGCCACCCGAACGGCTGTGGAAGTGTCCCCCCGCCTGCTTAACCTGGAGTCATGGACGTGAACGCGGCGGTCGCCGCAGCTGCCGCGATCGCCGGTCTTTGCACCGGTGTGATCGCGATGCTGGCGTTCCGCTGGAGCGAGCGCGACCAAGCCCGCCCCACCCGGAGCTCCATGCGCCCCGACATCAACGCGGTGCTCCCACCGGGAGTGGACACCGTCCTCTCCGTACTGCGCTCCTCCGCCGTCGTGCTCGACGAGGGGGACGCGGTCGTCAAGGCCAGCTCGGCGGCCTATGCCCTCGGCCTGGTCCGCGGCGGCAAGCTGGCCGTGGAACCCATGCTCCACATGGCCCGCGACACCCGGCGCGACGGGGAGATACGCCAGGTCGAGCTCGACCTGCCCCGGCGCGGCACCGGCCGCGGCGAGGCGCTCGCCGTCTCGGCGCGCGTCGCCCCGCTCGGCTCCCGCCTGGTGCTCCTCCTCGTGGAGGACCTCACCGAGGCCCGCCGCATCGAGGCCGTCCGCCGCGACTTCGTCGCGAACGTGTCGCACGAGCTCAAGACCCCGGTCGGCGCGATCTCCCTGCTCTCCGAGGCCGTCATGGACGCCTCGGACGACCCCGAGGCGGTCCACCGCTTCGCCGGCCGCATGCAGATCGAGGCCACCCGCCTGATCAACCTCGTACAAGAACTCATCGACCTCTCCCGGGTACAGAACGACGACCCCCTGGAGGACGCGGAGCCCGTCCGCGTGGACACGCTCGTGGCCGAGGCCATAGACCGCTGCCGCCACACGGCCTCCGCGAAACAGATCACCATGGCCGCCGGCGGCACCGCCGACCTGCGGGTATGGGGCAACCGGGGGCAGCTCGCGGCCGCCCTCGGGAACCTCGTCGAGAACGCCGTCAACTACAGCCCCGCCCGCACCCGCGTCGGCATCGCCGCGCGCCGGGTCACCGCGCCGGGTGGAGACTTGATCGAGATAGCCGTGACCGACCAGGGCATCGGCATCCCGGAAAAGGACCGCGAGCGCATCTTCGAACGCTTCTACCGCGTGGACCCGGCCCGCTCCCGCGCCACGGGAGGAACCGGCCTGGGCCTTGCGATCGTGAAGCACGTAGCGGCTTCGCACGGCGGGGAGGTGTCGGTATGGAGCTCGGAGGGTCAGGGCTCCACGTTCACCCTGCGACTCCCCGAAGCGGCCGCGCCGGCCCCGACGACGGCCCCCGCACCCGCCAACACCCTGCTCGAACCTCACACCGCACCAGCCATCCCTGCCCCGGAGGTCCTTCCGTGACCCGAGTGCTCGTCGTCGAGGATGAGGAATCCTTCAGCGACGCCCTGTCCTACATGCTCCGCAAGGAGGGCTTCGAGGTCGCGATCGCCGCGACCGGGCCCGACGGGCTCGACGAGTTCGAGCGCAACGGCGCCGACCTCGTCCTCCTCGACCTGATGCTCCCCGGCCTGCCCGGCACGGAGGTCTGCCGGCAGCTCCGCGGCCGCTCCAACGTCCCCGTGATCATGGTGACCGCCAAGGACAGCGAGATCGACAAGGTCGTCGGACTGGAGATAGGAGCCGACGACTACGTCACGAAGCCCTTCTCCTCGCGGGAGCTGGTCGCCCGCATCCGCGCGGTCCTGCGCCGCCGCGGCGAGCCGGAAGAGGTCACCCCGGCGGCGCTGGAAGCGGGCCCCGTCCGGATGGACGTCGACCGCCACGTGGTCACCGTCGCCGGCGGGAAGGTGGACCTCCCCCTGAAGGAGTTCGACCTGCTGGAGATGCTGCTGCGCAACGCGGGCCGGGTACTGACCCGCATGCAGCTCATCGACCGGGTCTGGGGCGCCGACTACGTGGGTGACACCAAGACCCTCGACGTCCACGTCAAGCGCCTGCGCGCCAAGATCGAGCCGGACCCGGGCGCGCCGCGCTACCTGGTCACGGTCCGCGGCCTCGGCTACAAGTTCGAGCCGTAAACGGCACGCGTACCCGTGTACGTACGGGAACGGCCCCCGTCCGCATCGAGCGGACGGGGGCCGTTCCCTTTGAGTACGGTGCTTCGCGCCTCAGTGACCGGCGGACGCGGACGCCGACGCCGACGCGGACCCGGAGGGGGACCCGGACGGGCTGCCCGAGGGGGAACCGGACGGGGAGCCCGAGGGGGAACCGGACGGCGAGCCCGAGGGGGAGCCGGACGGGGAACCCGAGGGGGAGCCGGACGGCGTGGGGCCGGCGGCCGCGGCGGCGGTCGGGCCGTAGCCGGCGTACATGCCGGTGGCCGGGACGACGAAGCCCTCGAGCTCGACGTCACCCGTGGTGCTCAGCTGGAAGACGATCTTCTGGACGTTGCCGTCCACGATGGAGTCCCCGCCGAGGACCACGGCGGAGGCGTTGCCCTGGCCGCCCAGGACGACGGAGCCGCCGGCCGGGACGACCACCTTGGAGCCGCCGCCCGCGGGCTTCAGCGTCACGACGGCCTTGCCGCCCGGAAGGGTGATGCCCTCGAGCGTCTGCTCCTTGGTGCCGGTGTTGAACACCGTCGCGGAGACCGCGGCCGGGCCCTTCTTGTCCTTCTCCTGGGTGATCACCAGAGCGTTCTGGACCTTGATGTCGCCCTTGGTGACGGCGGCATTGTCCGGCTTGACCTGGAGAGTCGGAGCGTCGTGGCCCGCGGCGCAGGCGCCCAGCGAGACGATCGAGAACACGACGGCGGTGGCGGCGAGGGCGCCGCGTCGAAGGCTGCGGCTCACGGGGGAGGCAACTCCTTGGACGTACGGAACGGAAGGGTGGACGCCTCGGAGCAGCGAAGTAAAGCCGCTCTAAGGATGTGTCAGCGCGCTTAGGTTACCGAGCCGCCGCCCCGCCCCCGCACCCGACCCTCCGCAGCGTGGGGCCGGGCCCCGCGCGAGGTCCCGCCCCCGCACCGGCGGGTTCCGTCACCGCCGCGCCGGGGCCGGGTGATCTTCCATTCGTGAAAAGGCCCGCTCGCAAAGCCCGGGGCGTCTCCGGTGATCAATTTCCGGATTTCGCCGAACGCCGTCCGGTGATCAATTCGGGATTGGGCCGGAACGGACGCCGTACGGGTGGCCGCCAGTCGAACGGAGTAGTTCGGTTTCCCGACCTGGAAGGCGTCAAAACGGGACGTACGCCACATCGTCGGGGCTCCCGGGCGGGTGTAACGTAGCCGTTTCGCCCGGTCCGCACAGGCGCTCCGACCTGCGAAGACCCCCTTCCGGAACCCTCCCGCAGCACGTTCGTGTCGCTGTTGTCAAGCCCTGAGATGGGCCCTGACCTGCGAAAACGCCATTCATAACGGTCGATTCTCGTGTTACCCTGGATAGCCACGGAAGGGGTACCTGTCACATGACGTTCAAGGTTGGCGACACCGTGGTCTATCCCCATCACGGGGCCGCGCTGATCGAGGCTATCGAAACTCGCCAGATCAAAGGCGTGGACAAGACCTACTTGGTGCTCAAGGTCGCTCAGGGCGACCTGACCGTTCGTGTGCCTGCGGACAATGCGGAGTTCGTCGGCGTTCGCGACGTAGTCGGCCAGGACGGGCTGGACCGGGTCTTCGAGGTGCTTCGTGCACCGTACGCAGAAGAGCCGACGAACTGGTCCCGGCGCTACAAGGCAAATCTGGAAAAGCTCGCTTCTGGCGATGTCATCAAGGTCGCCGAGGTCGTGCGTGACCTGTGGCGTCGTGAGCGTGAGCGTGGGCTTTCCGCAGGTGAGAAGCGCATGCTCGCAAAGGCGCGTCAGATCCTGGTGAGCGAGCTCGCGCTCGCCGAGAACACCAACGAGGACAAGGCCGAGGCCCTCCTCGACGAAGTGCTCGCGTCCTGACGCGATCATTCGTACGCTCTGTCGTACACAGTTGTGCCGCGGTGCCCGATGACAAGGAGACTTGTTGCCGGGCGCTGCGGCATGTCTGGACCCATACCTGACGTAACGATGCCTGTACTCACTGGCGTGCCGGGTCCGGGCAGCCGACTCGACCGGTCGTCACGGAAGGGGCGAGGGGCGTCGCACCCGGCACCCTTCAGGCCATACCCATGTCGGCCGAAGTCACAAACCTGGCTCGGAGCTACTGATGTCTGACGAATCGCGCCCCCACCGCACCGCCGCGGTGATCCCGGCCGCCGGCCGCGGGGTCCGCCTCGGCCCCGGAGCCCCCAAGGCCCTGCGGACCCTGAGCGGCACCCCCATGCTCGTCCACGCCGTACGCGCCATGGCGCGCTCCCGAGCGGTCGCCCTCGTCGTCGTCGTGGCGCCGCCCGCCGACACCACCGAGGTGCGCCGGCTGCTCGACGAGCACGCGCTGCCCGAGCGCACGGAGATCCTGGTCGTCCCCGGCGGAAGGACCCGGCAGGACTCCGTACGCGCCGGCCTGGACGCGCTCCCGGCCGACATCACGGCCGTCCTCATCCACGACGCGGCCCGCCCCCTGGTCCCCGTCGACACCGTCGACTCCGTCGTCGAGGCGGTCCGCGACGGCGCGCCCGCCGTCGTCCCCGCCCTGCCGCTGGCCGACACCGTCAAGGAGGTCGAGCCCGGCCGGCCCGGCGAGCCCGAGCCGGTCGTCGCCACCCCCGTACGGGCCCGGCTGCGCGCCGTACAGACCCCGCAGGGCTTCGACCTCGCCACGCTCCGCCTCGCGCACGAGAAGCTCGCAGCGGGCACAGCCGACGGCGAGGGCGCCACGGACGACGCCGGCATGGTGGAACAGCTCGGCGTCACCGTCGTGGTGGTCCCCGGCCACGAAGAGGCCTTCAAGGTCACCCGCCCGCTCGACCTGGTCCTCGCCGAGGCCGTACTCGCCCGCCGGAGGGCCACCGATGCCTACTGATTCCGCCGCACCCACCCCCGCCGCACCCACCCCTGCCGTACCGAGCCCCGCCGCCGCGGCACCGCTGATCCCGCTCGTCGGCATCGGCACCGACGTGCACGCCTTCGAGACCGGCCGCGAACTGTGGTGCGCCGGCCTTCTCTGGGAGGGTGAGGACGGCCTCGCCGGGCACTCCGACGGGGACGTCGCCGCGCACGCCGCCTGCGACGCCCTCTTCTCCGCCGCCGGCGTCGGAGACCTCGGCGCGCACTTCGGCACCTCCCGCCCCGAGTGGTCCGGCGCCGCCGGAATCACCCTTCTGGCGGAAGCCGCCCGGATCGTCCGCGCCGAAGGCTTCGAGATCGGGAACATCGCCGTCCAGGTGATCGGCGTGCGCCCGAAGATCGGCAAGCGGCGCGAAGAGGCACAGAAGGCGCTCGCCGCCGCGGCGGGCGCCCCCGTCTCCGTCTCCGGCACCACCACCGACGGGCTGGGGCTCACCGGCCGCGCCGAAGGCCTCGCCGCCATCGCCACGGCCCTCGTGTACCGGACGAACCGGGCCTAGTACCCCGTACGGACACACCCCTCCCGCACCTCTTCGTCAACAAAGCGGGCCCCGCGTGCCGAAAGGGTCGCGGGGCACTGCTACAGGCGCACTACCCTGGATGCCGTGACTATTCGCCTGTACGACACCAGCGCCCGGCAGATCCGCGACTTCGTCCCGCTCGTCCCGGGCTGCGTCTCGATCTACCTCTGTGGCGCCACCGTGCAGGCGGCCCCTCACATCGGGCACGTCCGCTCGTACCTGAACTTCGACATCGCGCGCCGCTGGTTCACCTACCGCGGCCTCGACGTCACCTTCATCCGCAACGTCACCGACATCGACGACAAGATCATCGCGAAGGGCGAGGCCCAGGGCCGCCCCTGGTGGTCCATCGGCTACGAGAACGAGCGCGCCTTCAACGACGGCTACAACGCGCTGGGCTGCCTCCCGCCCACGTACGAGCCGCGCGCCACCGGCCACGTGCCCGAGATGATCGAGATGATGCGCGGCCTCATCGAGCGCGGCCACGCCTACGTCGCCGACGGCAGCGTCTACTTCGACGTGCGCTCCTTCCCCGGCTACCTGGAACTCTCCAACCAGGACATCGACGACCTGCGCCAGCCCGCCGAGTCGGGCATCACCGGCAAGCGCGACCCGCGCGACTTCGCCATGTGGAAGGCCTCCAAGCCGGGCGAGCCCGACTGGGAGACCCCGTGGGGCCGCGGCCGTCCCGGCTGGCACCTGGAGTGCTCCGCGATGGCGCACAAGTACCTCGGCAGCGCCTTCGACATCCACGGCGGCGGGCTCGACCTGATCTTCCCGCACCACGAGAACGAGATCGTCCAGGCCAAGGCCTTCGGCGACGAGTTCGCGAAGTACTGGATGCACAACGCCTGGGTCACCCTCTCCGGCGAGAAGATGTCGAAGTCGCTGGGCAACTCCGTCCTCGTCTCCGAGATGCTCAAGGTCTGGCGCCCGATCGTCCTGCGCTACTACCTCGGCACCCCCCACTACCGCTCGATGATCGAGTACAGCGTGGAGTCGCTGCGCGAGGCCGAATCCGGCTTCGCACGCATCGAGGGCTTCATCCAGCGCGTCATCGAGAAGGCCGGCGGCTCCGTCGAGCCCGCCGCCGAGGTCCCGCCCGCCTTCGCCGAGGCCATGGACGACGACCTCGGCGTCCCGCAGGCGCTCGCGATCATCCACACGACCGTCCGCCAGGGCAACAGCGCGCTCGCCGCCGACGACAAGGACGCGGCCATCGCGCGCCTGTCAGAGGTACGGGCCATGCTGGGCGTCCTCGGCCTCGACCCCCTCGACCCGCACTGGGCCGGCGAGGCGGACCGCGGGGAGGACCTCCACGGAGCCGTGGACACCCTCGTACGCCTGGTCCTGGAGCAGCGCGAATCGGCGCGCGCCCGCAAGGACTGGGCCACTGCCGACGCCATCCGCGACCAGCTCCAGCAGTCGGGCCTGGTCATCGAGGACAGCCCCACCGGACCCCGATGGACGCTCGGCCCCCGCTGAGCCCACCGGAGCAGTCCCACTGGCGCACTCGGATTGGGCCGCCCGGCGTTCCGGGCGGCACACTCTTCATACGTACATATCGCAGCATCGAAGAAATCAGGTAGAGGTCATGGCCGGGAACAGCCAGCGCAGGAACCGTCGCACGTCCAACAAGAAGGGCGCGACGGTCGGCAGCGGTGGCCAGCGGCGCAAGGCCCTGGAAGGCAAGGGCCCCACGCCCAAGGCCGAGGACCGCAAGAAGCACAAGGCCAACCGCATCAGCAACGCCATGGCCCGCCAGGCGGCCAAGCGCCGCCCCGCCCCGCGCCGCGGCGGTCCCAAGGGCACCAGCGAGATGGTCGTCGGCCGCAACCCGGTCTTCGAGGCGCTGCGCGACGGCGTACCCGCCGTCACCCTGTACGTACAGCAGTTCATCGACAACGACGAGCGCGTCCGCGAGGCCCTCCAGCTCGCGGCCGAGCGCGGCAACATCAACCTGATGGAAGCCCCGCGCCCCGAGCTCGACCGGCTGACCAACGGCCTCAACCACCAGGGCCTGGTCCTCCAGGTCCCGCCCTACGAGTACGCGCACCCGGAGGACCTCACCGCCGCCGCGTACGAGAACCACGAGGACCCCCTCATCGTCGCCCTCGACGGCGTCACCGACCCCCGCAACCTCGGCGCGATCGTCCGCTCCGTCTCCGCCTTCGGCGGCCACGGCGTGGTCATCCCCGAGCGCCGCGCCGCCGGCATGACCGCCGGCGCCTGGAAGTCCTCGGCCGGCACCGCCGCCCGTACCCCGGTCTCCCGGGTCACCAACCTGACCCGCGCCATCCAGGAGTACAAGAAGGCCGGCATCACCGTCGTCGGCCTCGCCGCAGAGGGCACCCACGAGGTCCACGAGCTCGAAGCGCTCGGCGGCCCCGTCGTCATCGTCGTCGGCTCCGAGGGCAAGGGTCTCGGCCGCCTCGTCGGCGAGAACTGCGACTACCTCGTGCGCATCCCGATGCCGGGCGGCGCCGAGTCCCTCAACGCCGGTGTCGCCGCGGGCGTCGTCCTCTACGAGGCCTCCCGCCGCCGCGCCACCCGCGGCCGCGTCTGAGCACTGAGCACCACCGGCAGCAGCCGGCCGGGCACCGGCGCGGCCGCCCGCTTGATCCACTTGGCTCATCGGACGTGACCCGTGAGCGTGCCACCCCGCCCCTCACGGGCGGGGTGGCTTGATTTGACGGGTCTCGGACACATCGCTGATGTCAAGGCAGTGTCCTAAACACTCATCACTCGGTTAGATGAGTGTGGACACCAGAACGCCAGGGTTCGACGACCAGCCCGCGCTGAGCATGGTCAAGGTGCCGTGCGACCCCGCACAGGTCATCGTCAACCACGCCAGCTTCCGCGTGCGGCTCGCACCGAGCCCCAGCGCGCGTCCCAGGCCCTCGGGCGCCCCCGGGCTCGCCCCGGTACTCAGCGGGGCCCTCGCGGCCGCCGGAGCAGGAGCCTCCCGCCGCCGGCCCGTCGTCTGGAGCGGCAAGTCCGCCCCCGGCGACACCGCCGCCGGCGCGGCCATGGGCGGCCTGCTCCAGGCCGTACGCGAGCACGGGCGCGGCCACGGGGAGTACGACGGCGGGACCACCCAGGTCATCCCGCGCATCGATCTCGCCCACGACCTCGCGGACGACACCCTCGCCACCCCGACCGTCATCGGCCAGCGCAGTTACGGCGACTCCCCCGACGACACCGACACCCGCAGGCAGCCCGTCGTGGGGGGCCTCTCCCACCCGCACGAGGCCTACGACGCCGCCCATTCCGAAGGCACCGGATCCGCGGACTCGCGCCGGGCCCAGGGCGACGCACGCGCGCAGGCCTCGTACTACCCCGGCCGCCGCATGAACCTCGGCGTCGTGCTGCTCCCGCTGCGCGTCTTCCTCGGCTTCATCTCCATCTACGCCGGCATGGGCAAGCTGTGCGACCCCGTCTACTTCGACGGCGGCGAGCGCGGCTCCATGGTCACCTGGCTGCAGACCCTGCAGCCCTGGGCACTCGCCGAACCGCTGCGCGACTTCGCACTCGCCCACCCGGTCGGCGCCGGTCTCAGCGTGGCCTTCCTCCAGGTCATCGTGGGCGTACTGACGGTCTTCGGCCTGTGGCAGCGGTTCGCCGCCTGCTTCGGCGCGCTGCTGTCCGCCGCGCTGCTGATGACGGTGAGCTGGAAGACCGTCCCCGCCTATGACGCGCCCGACATCATCTACCTCGCCGCCTGGAGCCCGCTGATCATCGCCGGCGCCCCCGTCTACTCCCTGGACGGCCGCCTCGCGAGCGAGGCCTGGCGCACCCTGGGCCCGCGTTCCGAGGTCTGGCGGCTGCGCCGCCGGGTCCTCCGCCGCGGGGCCGTCATGGCCACCGTCGTCTGCGGGCTCACCCTGCTCGTCGGCTCGCTCCTCGGCGGAGCCGTCCGCTCCACCACCGTGGTCACCGTGCCCGGACCGGGCGAGGCCCCCAGCAACTACCTCCCCGGGCGGCCGCTGCCGAGCACCTCCAAGCAGCAGCAGCCGGTGAGCCCCAGCCCCGGTCAGGCTTCGAAGCGGGCCGCACAGCCCTCGGCCGGAGCTTCCTCGCCGGCCGCCAAGACCGGTCGCGGGACGGCCGGTTCGACCTCCCCGACGGCCGGCTCCGGCTCGCCCACCGCCACCCGCGGCACCACGAGCGGCAGCCGGACCCCGCGCAGCACCCCCCGCCAGTCCACCCCGCAGAAGCCCCCGGCCAGCTCCACGGGGACGAGCGGCGGCGGCTCCACCGCAGGAACGGGGAGCACGGCTCCCAAGCAGCCCGACCTGCTGGGCGGACTCCTCGGCTGACAGGCACACCTGCGAGACGAAGGCCCGGTACGCGAGAGCGCGCCGGGCCTTCTTCGTGTGCGGAGCCGTGCGGTGCGTCGGGCTCGTACGGGCTTCCGCGGGCTTCTGCGGGCCCCTGCCGGCCGTACGGGCGCGTGGGGGCCCGTACGGGCCCGCGGAGGCGCTACGGGGCGTTCTGCGCGGCCAACTCCCGTGCCGCCTCGGTGAGGTCCTTCGCCGTGTCGATCGCCCGCCAGTAGGCGCCCTGCGGCAGCGGGAAGCCCGCGAGGCGCCGCTCACGGGCCAGCCGCGGGAAGGTGGTCCGCTCGTGGTCGCCCAAATCCGGTAGCAGGGCGGCGAATTCGGGACCGAAGACGTACACGCCGGCATTGACCGGGTACGGGGACTGCGGCGCCTCGATGAAGTCCAGCACGTGGCCGTACTCGTTGATCTCCACCACCCCCCACGGAATGCGCGGCCGCGCGAGCGCGAGGGTGGCCGTGGCGCCGCGTTCGGCATGGAAGGCGGCCATCTCGCGCAGCGAGAAGCGGGTCCACACATCACCGTTGGTCGCGTACCAGGAACCCTCGGGGTGCGGGAGGTGCCGGGCGGCGTACTTCAGACCTCCGCCCCGGCCCAGCGGCTCGTTCTCCACGACGGTGGTCACCCGCAGCGGCAACGGGGCCTCGGCCAGCCACTTCTGGAGCACCTCGGCGAGGTGCCCGCAGGAGACCACGGCGTCCGTCACCCCCTCGGAGGCCAGCCACGCGAGCTGGTGCCCGATGATCGGCATCCCCGTTCCGGGGATCTCCACCATCGGCTTGGGACGGTCGTCCGTATACGGCCGCAGCCGCGAACCCTGGCCCCCCGCCAGGACAACCGCCTGGGTCGGGGAAGCCGGGAACGCGGCCGCGTGGGGTGGGTCGGAACGCTCGGAATCGGTCATGTTCGGTGTGTCCGGGTGCTGATGGACGTACGGCGGCGGCCGTCAGCCCATGGAGGCGACGCCGGACGCGTACGCGGTGTCGCACACGGGCCGCGCGTACGACTGGGCCTTCGTGGGCCCGTAGGCGTCCACCGCGGCCCGCCCGAGGGCGCGCGCGATGCCCACGCAGTGCTCGGCGAGGGACGGCCGCCGGTCGACCTCCTGCTGGAGGTGGGTGAGGACGTCACCCGGCTGCTCGCCCTGCTGGATCTCGGTCAACAGCTTGTCGCGCAGGACGTCCTGGGCGGCGCGCGGCTTCGCCGGGACGGAGACGTCCTCGGCGGACGCGGTCAGGATCTGGGACGGGGTGTTGTCCGCCCAGGGGACCATGGTGACCGCGAGGGTCCCGGACAGGACCAGGACGACGGGCAGGACCAGGGCGAGGGATCGGCCGATACGGCGGGCAGTGTGGGTCACGAGGGCGAGAGTAGCGCTCGGTGAAGATATGGCGACATTTAGTCACCCGGTCGGGGGATGGTTCGACGTGGCTTTTCGAATTAAGGGTTGACGCATGGGGCCGAATGGCCCGATCTGCCGGAACTCGCGCCGAAGGGGCGCCCCTTGACGGGACGCCCCTTCGGCGCGTGCGGTTCGCGCAGTCCGCGTACGACGGGTCAGCCGGAGAGGCGGGCACCCGAGGACGTCGAGAACACGTGGATCTCGTTGCCGCGCGGCACCACGTGCAGCGTGGAGCCCTTCTCGGGCACCTGGCGGCCGTTCACGCGCACCACGATGTCCTGCGAACCCTCGGAGTGCGAGGTCGAACCGTAGACGTACCCGTCGGCGCCCAGCTCCTCGACGACGTTCACGGTGATGGTCAGACCGCCCGTGTCACCGATGTCGAAGTGCTCCGGGCGCACGCCCACGGTGACCGTGCGGTCGCCCGCGTCGGCGGCGGCGGACAGGGCCTCGCGCGACACCGGGACGACGCTCTCGCCGAACTTCACGCCGCCGTCGGTGATCGGGACCTCGACGAGGTTCATGGCGGGCGAGCCGATGAAACCGGCGACGAAGAGGTTCGCCGGACGGTCGTACATGTTGCGCGGGGTGTCGACCTGCTGCAGCAGACCGTCCTTCAGCACGGCCACGCGGTCGCCCATCGTCATGGCCTCGACCTGGTCGTGGGTGACGTAGACGGTGGTGATGCCCAGGTCGCGCTGGAGGGCCGCGATCTGGGTACGGGTGGACACGCGGAGCTTGGCGTCGAGGTTCGACAGCGGCTCGTCCATGAGGAACACCTGCGGCTTGCGCACGATCGCGCGGCCCATCGCGACGCGCTGGCGCTGACCGCCGGAGAGCGCCTTCGGCTTGCGGTCGAGGTACTGGGTCAGGTCCAGCATCTTCGCCGCGTCCTCCACCTTCTTGCGGATGGTGGCCTTGTCCTCGCCAGCGATCTTGAGCGCGAAGCCCATGTTGTCGGCGACGGACATGTGCGGGTAGAGCGCGTAGTTCTGGAACACCATCGCGATGTCCCGGTCCTTGGGCGGCAGGTGCGTGACGTCGCGGTCACCGATGCGGATCGCACCGCCGTTGACGTCCTCCAGGCCGGCCAGCATGCGCAGCGAGGTGGACTTGCCGCAGCCGGAGGGGCCGACGAGGACGAGGAACTCGCCGTCCGCGATCTCCAGCTCCAGCTGGTCGACGGCGGGCTTGTCGCCGCCGGGGTACAGACGGGTCGCCTTGTCGAAAGTGACAGAAGCCATGGTGATGAATCCCTTCTACCGGCAGGAACGTGCCGGACGATCCGAGTGGAAGGTCTAGTCCAGTGACCTGGACTCGGCCCGACGCTACCCGCCCGAGCCGCTCCTGTCAGCACCTGGGCGGGGGTGACTTCGCCGACGTCCCCGACCTCCGGTGCGCCCGGGGCGACTGTCAGAGGCGGCTGCTTTGATCACGACCATGACCATCTACGACGTGACCCGCGCCCTGCCCGACATCGAGACGCTGCGCGACCGCTGCCGGGCGATGGCGGCGCTGGAACTGGTGATCAGCGGCGAGGAGGACGACGGCTACTTCGCCTACGACCCGAAGTGGGGCCCGGGCGAGGAGGCCGCGCTGATGGACAACGGCTCGGGGGACGACTACGCGATCGTCTTCACGCCGGACGGGGTCTTCGGGCACGGCTTCGACCACGAGTCGGTGATGAGCCCGTGGGCGGACACCGACCACGAGGACGGGTGGCCGGGCCTGACCGACGGCATACCGGAGGCCTTCCGGCCGTACCTGACGGAGCCGGCGTTCTGCGTGGACGGCGTGCTCAACGCGACCGCCGTCTTCTGGCGCGAGACCGGCGACACCCAGTGGCGCGCGGGCAAGGTGGAGTTCCCGGAGGGCAGGCCCGACGCGGACGGAGCGGACTACCTCTTCGAACTCCTGGTGGCAGGCACCCCGGAGGCCTACCGCGACTTCGCCGAGGACTACTACGAGACGGACCTCCCCCTGGAAGCGGTCCGCCACGTCTGGTCGCTGCTCCCCCTCACCCAGGCGGTCGTGGACGCCCTCAACCCGGGCCTGCCGCTGGAAGCGGTGACCCCGAGGCTGGCGCGGGCGGGGTATCCGGGGGTGTGAGGGGACCGCCGACGGCGGCCGCGGACACCGGAAAGTTCTTCGCTCGGGGGTCGGGGCGATGTGTAGAGTGAAGGCGATTCCGTGCCCTGCACAGGGTCACCACGCCTCCTTAGCTCAGTCCGGCCAGAGCAACGCACTTGTAATGCGTAGGTCGTCGGTTCGAATCCGACAGGGGGCCCAGTGAAGATCCCGGCCCGGACGGAACGTCCGGGCCGGGATCTTTCGTTGCGCCGGGAGTGCCCGGCGTCACCGCTGGTCGCGGATGACCGCGGAGGCCTCCCCCTTGGCGCGCCTTCGTGTCGTGAGGGATGGCTACGCCCCGCGCGCCTTTGGCCGCCTTCTTCCGTGCTCGTCGTCTCGACCACGGTGCCGGCGCGCCCCCCGCAGGATGACAGGGGGCACTGACAGCCCCGGACCGGTTGGCGGGCCGGGGCTTTCGGCGCGTGCCGCGCGGGGTCAGTGGCGGCCCGAGATGCGGTCCGCCAGGCGGGCCAAGGGGGTTGTCGTCGGGGTGTGGGTGGTGGATTCGCGGCGGTCCGCCTCGCGGTAGGCGGCGTAGAGGGCCTGGACGCCCAGCCAGCGGAAGGGTTCCGGCTCCCAGCGGCGGACGCGGTGGTTGACCCAGGGGAGGGTCGTGAGGTCCGTGCTGTCGTTCAGGACCAGGTCGCGGAGGGTGCGGGCCGCGAGGTTGGCGGTGGCCACGCCGGAGCCCACGTAGCCGCCGGCCCAGCCCAGGCCCGTCGTGGCGTCCAGGGTGACCGTGGCGCACCAGTCGCGGGGGACGCCCAGGACGCCCGACCAGGCGTGGGTGATCTCCACGCCCGTGAGGGCCGGGAAGAAGGATTCGAGGAGGTGGGTGAGGGAGGCGATCGTGGCGGGCTGGGTGCGGCCTGTGTTTGAGGCGGTGGCGGCGCGTGAGCCGTAGCGGTAGGGGACGCCGCGGCCGCCGATGGCGATGCGGTCGTCGGCCGTGCGCTGGGCGTACATGTAGGCGTGGGCCATGTCGCCGAGGGTGGAGGCGTCGGACCAGCCGAGCTGGGACCAGACCTCCGGGGGGAGCGGGGCCGTGGCGATCATCGAGGAGTTCATCGGGAGCCAGGAGCGCTTCTGGCCCTTGAGGGCGGCGGTGAAGCCCTCCGTGCAGCGCAGGACGTACGGGGCGCGGACCGTGCCGTACGGGGTGAGGGCGCGGCGCGGGGCGATCTCCGTGACGGGGGTGGATTCGTGGATCACCACGCCGAGGCGTTCGCAGGCGGCTGCCAGGCCCTTGACCAGCTTCAGGGGGTGGATGCGGGCTCCGTGCGGGGTCCATGAGGAGCCCACGGCGTCCGCGACGTCGATGCGGGCGCGGGTGTCGGTGGCGTCGTAGAGCTCGCGGTCCGTTTCGCCGAAGGCGAGTTCGGCGGTGTGGAAGGCCTTGAGGCGGGAGAGCTGGGCGGGGGTGCGGGCCACTTCGAGGACTCCGCCGCGGTGGATGTCGGCGTCGATGCCTTCCTTGGCGGCGGTGTCGATGACCTCGGTGACGGTCTCGTTCATGGCGTGCTGGAGGCGCTGGGCGGCGTCGTGGCCGTGGAGGGCGGCGTAGCGGTCGCGGCCGGCGATGCCGTTGTAGAGCCAGCCGCCGTTGCGGCCGGAGGCCCCGTAGCCGCAGAACTTCTGCTCCAGGACGGTGATGCGCAGGTCGGGGGCGGCCGTCTTGAGGTAGTACGCGGTCCACAGGCCGGTGTAGCCGCCGCCGACGATGACGACGTCGGCCGTGGTGTTGCCGGTGAGCGGGGCGCGGGGTGGGTGGGCGGGGGCGGTCTCGTCCGTCGCGTACCAGAAGGAAATTCCGCCGTTGATCGTCATGGGGGAGTTGGTACACGCCGCTCCGGGTGGGTGTCCAGGGACGTGACGTCGGGTTTTGGGGGCTGAGAGGTGGCCGGATGGCTGATGTGGACGCTCTGGACTCCTCCTTAGAGTGGGGCGGGGATTTTGTCAGGTTTTTGTGTGAGAGGTGCGGGTTCGTATGGCACGGGTTGTGGTGGCAGCGCGGCTGGTGGCGGCGGTCGCGTCCGTGGCCCTGTTGGGCGGGGCGGTCGTCGGGTGCGGTTCCGGGGCGGGGGAGGGGAGGGCCGTGGCGGCCTCCGAGGTTCCGGTGCGGACCAGCCCGATCGCCGGACGGCTCGCGGGGCTGCCCACGGCGGTGGAGGGGGCGAAGATCGTCGTGGGGAAGCCGGACGCGCCGCGTACCGCGCAGGTGCTGGTGGATCCCAAGTGCGGCCACTGCGCTCGGTTCGAGGAGGCCGGCGGTGAGTCGCTGCTGAAGCTGGCGGTGGCCGGTCGGGTGAAGATCGAGTACCTGTTGGCCTCCTTCCTGGACCGGGACGGAGCGAGCGGCTCGGTCAAGGCGGTCAACGCGCTGCGCGCGTCGGTGGACTCGGGGAAGTTCGCGGAGTTCCACGCGGCGGTCTTCGCCAGCCAGCCGAGGGGGAAGTTCACCGACGAGCTGCTCCTGAGGATCGCGGACCGGGTGCCGGGGCTGCGCGGGGCGGACTTCGACGCGGCGGTGAAGGACGAGAAGTACAGGGGGTGGGTCGCCGAGGCGGAGGAGGGCTTCGAGGCGACGGGTGCGCAGGCGACGCCGATGGTGCTGGTGGAGGGGAGGCCGGTCGGGTCGAGGGACGGGTCGCTGTTCGACGCGGGGGCGTTCGCGGAGGCGCTGAAGGGTGTCGGGATCGGGGCCTCCGCCTAGGGCTTGGGCTTGGGCTTGGTTTTCAGGGTCCGGCCATGGACGGTGTGGCAGCGGGCGGTCCGGGTGGCTCGGGCGGTCCGGGTGGTGGTGGGTTCGGCGGGGTTCCCGAGCGGTTCGCGCGGCGCGGGACGACGGCGCGCCCGGGCGGGAGTTCGTCGATGCGCCGCCCCGGCGCCGGACGAGGAGAACGCGGGGGAGGCGCTCGCGCCGCGCGCGCGGGCCGGGGAGGGCCGCGTACGGCTGCCGGCGGACGATGCGCGGACCGGCCGCCGTTGCTTGAGCGCCTGGACGAGGGGCGCACCTGTCGGCGCCGGCCGTACGGGATTCCAGGCGGGAGGGGGAGCTCGTCGGGGGGTTGCCGGCCCGGCGACAACTTCCGTGCGCGGGAGGCGCGGTGGCGATTCGAGTCGCTCGCGGAGGCGGTGGGGGCGGGAGCGGGCGCGGTGGCTCGTAGGGTGCAGGAATGATCCGTAGCGCCGTCGTCAGCGACGTACCCGTCATCCACGCCATGATCCGCGAGCTCGCGGAGTACGAGAAGGTGCCGCACGAGGCGCGCGCCACGGAGGAGCAGTTGAGGGAGGCGCTGTTCGGGGAGCGGCCGGCGGCGTTCGCGCACCTGGCGCTGACGGCGGAGGGCGAGGCGGTCGGGTTCGCGTTGTGGTTCCTCAGTTTCTCGACGTGGCGCGGGGTGCACGGGATCTACCTGGAGGACCTGTACGTCCGCCCGGGCGTGCGCGGCGGAGGTCACGGGAAGGCGCTGCTGCGGGAGTTGGCGCGGATCTGTGTGGAGCGCGGGTACGAGCGGCTGGAGTGGTCGGTCCTCGACTGGAACGTGCCGGCGATCGACTTCTACCGATCGGTCGGAGCGGTGTCGATGGACGAATGGACCGTGAACCGCCTGACGGACGACGCGCTGCGCAAGCTGGGCGGGGCCCAGTGAGCGCACCGGAGCCCTCGCGGCCGGTCGCCCCCGCGCTCAAGGCGGCTCTGCGCCACCTGCGGAGCGTGCGCGGCCGGCGTCCCGCCGCGCCCTGCGCCGATGGTGCGTACGCGGCTTGGCGGGAGGAGATCGCGGCCGCTCCGGACAACCTGGCCGATCACATGGAACAGCCTGCGGACCGTGCCATGGCACGTGCCGAGGCGGTGGCCGCCCGCGCGGAGGCGGAACGCCTGCGCGCGTGACGCCGGTGCTCAGGGTTCCAGGATGACCTTGCCGGTGGTGGCGCGGGTTTCCAGGTCGTGGTGGGCCGTGGCGGCTTCGGCGAGGGGGTAGCGCTGGAGGGCGGGGCGCAGGTGGCCGGCGGCGGCTTGGGTGAGGGCGCGGGTTTCCAGGAGGCGCATGGGGTCGTCGCCGCCGGCGCGCTGGAGCATGGCGGGGCCGAGGACGTGCTGGGTGGTGATGCCGCGCGCGTCCAGGGCGGCCTGTTCGGTGGCGGTGAGGGTGAGGGGGCCGCCGGACCAGCCGAAGACGAGGTGCTGGGCGCCGTCGCGGAGCAGGCCGAGGGCGGTGCGGGCGACGGCGCCGCCGACGGAGTCGAAGAGGACGGTGGCACCGTCGGGGTGGTGGGCGCGGAGGGTGTCGGCCCAGCCCGGGGTGGTGTAGTCGAGGGCGAGGTCGGCGCCGTTGGCGGCGGCCCGGGCGGTCTTGGCGGGGCCGCCGGCGAGGGCGACGACGGTGGCTCCGGCGTGCTTGGCGTACTGGACCAGCAGGGTGCCGATGCCGCCCGCGGCGGCGGGGACCAGGGCGACGGAGCCGGGGCCGAGTTCGGCGAACTGGAGTATGCCGAGGGTGGTGCGGCCCGTGCCGATCATGGCGACGGCGGTGGCGGGGTCGAGGCCGGGCGGGACGGTGTGCAGCCGGGAGGCGTCGGCGACGGCGTACTCGGCGTAGCCGCCGGGGGTGAATCCGAGGTGGACGACGACGGGTCGGCCGAGCCATGCGGGGTCCGTGCCGGGGCCGAGCGCGTCGACGGTGCCGGCGACCTCGCGGCCGGGCACGGTCGGCAGTTCGGGCAGGGGCGCGGGCGGGCCCTGGACGCCGCGGCGCAGGGCGGTGTCGAGGAGGTGGACGCCGGCGGCGGCCACGGCGATGCGGACCTGGCCGGGGCCCGGTACGGGGCGGGGGAGGGACTCGTAGGTGAGGTTCTCGGCGGGGCCGAAGGCGTGGAGGCGGATGGCTCGCATCTCGCCGGGGGCGGCCGGAGTGGGGGCGGGGGTCGTGGCCGTGGTGGTGGTCATGGGGACAGCGTCGGACCTCAAGCGGGGTTGAGGTCAAGGGTTTTGTCGGTGGGGTCGGCCAGGATGGGGGGATGGCGCGAAACGGGCAGCAGCAGACGGTGAAGGCGGCGCGGCGGCCGGAGGTGCGGCTGCCGGGGCTGAGCGCGTGGCAGGACGCGGGGCAGGAACTGGAGCCGGACGGGGACTACGACGGGCTGGAGCTCGTCGAGGTGGACCTGGCGGGCGGGGAGGGGCGGGGGGCCCGGTTCATGGACTGCGCGCTACGGCGCTGCGTGCTGGACGAGACCGGCCTGGCCAAGGCGCGGATCCTGGACTCGGTGCTGGACGGCGTCCGGGGGGTGGGGACGGACCTGTCGGGGGCTTCGCTGCGCGATGTGGAACTGCTGGACGCCCGGCTGGGCGGGGTGCAGCTGCACGGGGCGGTGCTGGAGCGGGTGCTCGTACGCGGGGGCAAGATCGACTACTTGAACCTGCGCACGGCGCGGCTCAAGGACGTGGTCTTCGAGGGGTGCGTGCTGGTGGAGCCGGACTTCGGGGGCGGTGTGCTGGAGCGGGTGGAGTTCCGGGACTGCGAACTGCGGGGGGTGGACTTCACGGGGGTGCGGATGGCGGACGTGGACCTGAGGGGGGCCGCGGAGCTGGGGATCGCGCGGGGGGTTGAGGCGTTGGCGGGGGCGGTGATCAGCCCGGCGCAGCTGTTCGACCTGGCGCCGGCGCTGGCCGCGCAGCTGGGGCTGCGGGTGGTCCCGTAGCGGGCGCGGTCAGGGCGCCGTCAGGCGGGTCCCGTCAGGTGCGTACGGCCAGTGCGGGTCGTTCCAGCGGTCCGCACCGTCGAGGCCGAGCAGCCGCACGGTGTGGAGGACCTCTTCGGGGGCGCCGTGGGCGCGGAGGCGCGCGGGCGCCCGGCTCGCGAGCCAGTCGGTGAGTTCCGTCCGTACGGCTTCCGTCTCCTCGTCCGACTCCGAGGTGAAGACCCACGTCGTCCAGGGGAGTGCGTGACACAGGAGGTCCCGTTCCCACGTGTCGACCGTGTCGGCGAGGTGCTGGTCGGCGACCGGGTCGCGGAGCGACTCCCAGTCCGCGAGCCAGGGGCCGATGGCGCCGGAGGCTTCGGTGCACATCTGGAGGACTTGGGGCGCGGGGACGGCGGGGTCCGGGGTGAGGAGGGTGTGGGCCCACCAGGCGTGCAGGAACTCCCGTACGGCCGCGCTCTGTGGCGCGGGCCACTGCTGCCACGCGCCGCTGTGGAACGAGTTGCCGACGCGGTCGACGTCCCACGCGTAGGCGCCGAGACCGCCGGCCAGCTCGCGGGCGAACTGCGGCAGGACGCGGCGCAGTACGGCGCCGTGGTCCCTCCAGTCGGTGGTGCTCCAGGTGCGGTGCAGGAGGTCGGGGTCGAGGTCCGTGCCGGGGAGCTTCAGCAGGGCGAGCTCCTGCGGGCTGCCCCAGTGGCAGTCGCACTGGCCCTCGTCGGCGCGGGCGGTCATCCCGCGGAAGGTGACGGCCAGCCGGGCCAGGGCCCGGTCGAGTCGTACGCGGGCCGCGGGCGCAGGGCCGGGGGCCCGGGCGTGGTCGGTCATGGTCGGCGGTGCCTCACGGGGACTCCGGGCCGTGCGGCCCGAAGGGGGCCGACCCTACCGGCCGGTCGTCCCCCGCAGTCCGGCGGCCCGGCGGGTCAGGCCGGGACTCGGGGGAAGCGGGCCTGGAGGGTCCAGATGACCGGGTTGTCGGCCAGGCCGTCGTGCATGTCGACGAGGTCCGCGATCACGTCGTGGAGGAAGTCCCGTGCTTCGCGGCGCAGCAGGCGGTGGCTGAAGGTGAGGGGGGCTTCCTCCGACGGCATCCAGTCGGCCTCGACGTCGACCCATCCGAAGCGGCGCTCGAAGAGCATGCGGCCCGAGGACTCGGTGAAGTCGATCTCGGCGTACTGCCGGTTGGCGGCGCGGCTGCCGCGCGGGTCCTGGTCGAGCTGCTCGACGATGTCGCACAGCGCCCAGGCGAAGTCCAGTACGGGCACCCATCCCCAGGCTGTGGACACTTCCCGGTCCGCGTTGGTGTCGGCGAGGTAGACGTCCCCGCAGAACAGGTCGTGGCGCAGCGAGTGGACGTCCGCCGAGCGGTAGTCGGTCTGCGGGGGGTCGGGGAAGCGCCGGGAGAGGGAGTAGCCGATGTCGAGCACGTACCCGATGGTGTCACGTGCGGGGCGGGGGGCGTCCCGCACGTCCTGACGGAGGTTCCGCACGGCCCGGTGGGCGGTGCGGGACCGCGGATCAGTGTTCCTGATGCCCCCCGGGGGTGTCTGGTGCGCCGGATTAAGCTCGGCGCGTCCGGGGGGCGCGGCGAGAGGGGACGGGCGTGGGGGGAGCCGGGGGGCAGGGGGAGGCCGTGGTGGCCGGGGTGCGGCGGGAGCGCGACCGGCTCGCGGCCGAGTTGCACGACACCGTGGCCCAGGGGCTGGCCAGCATGCACCTGCTGCTCGACGCGGCCGACCGCGAGTGGACCCGGGAGCCGGGGCAGGCCCGGCTGCTGGTCCGGCAGGCGGCCGCCGCCGCGCGCGAGAACCTTGCCGAGGCCCGGCGGATCATCCGTGACCTGGCTCCGGTGGAGCTGGAGCGGAAGGCCCTGGCCGATGTGCTGCGCGAGCTGTGCGCCGGGGTGGACGGGGCCCGGTTCCGGCTGGAGGGGGAACCCCGGCCGGTGCCCGGCAGGGTCGAGGGCGCGGTGCTGCGGGCGGCCCAGGGCGCCCTGGCCAACGTGCGCCGGCACGCGCGGGCCTCGGCCGTGGTGGTGACCCTGACCTACCAGCCGTACGTACTGGCCCTGGACGTGTGGGACGACGGTGTCGGGTTCGACCCGGCCGCCGCTGCCGGGCCCGGGGAGCACCGCGGGGACCGGCAGCACGCCGGGGAGGACGGGCATCGGGGCGGGGACGGGCTGCGGCTGCTGCGCCGCCGCATCGCGTACCTGGGGGGTACGGCCACGGTGGAGAGCAGCCCGGGCGGGGGAGGGACCGTGGTGTCGGTCTGGGTGCCGGTGCCGGTGGCGGCACCGGAGTCGGGGCCGGGGTCGAGACCGGTGCGGGGGTCGGGATGACGCCGGTCCGGATCCTGTTGGTGGACGATCATCCCGTCGTGCGCGCGGGACTGCGGGCGTTGTTGGGCGGGTGTCCCGAGTTCGAGGTGTGCGGGGAGGCCGCGGACGGGGGCGCCGCGCTGCGGATGGTGCGCGAGCTCGGGCCCGAGCTGGTGTTGATGGACATCCGGATGGGGCCGGGGATGTGCGGGGTGGAGACCACGCGGCGGATCGGGCGGCTGCCCGCGCCGCCCCGGGTGGTCGTGCTCAGCAGCTACGAGTCCGACGCGTACGTCGTACGGGCCGTCGAGGCGGGAGTGGCGGGGTACCTGCTGAAGGGGTCCCCGCCCGACCTGCTGATCCAGGCGCTGCGGACGGTCGCTGCGGGGGAGTCGGCGCTGTCGCCCTCGGTGGTCTCGCGGCTGATGAACCGGTACCGGGCGCCGGGTACGGCGCTGACGGCCCGGGAGACCGAGATCCTGGAGCTGATCGCGACGGGCCGGTCCAACCGGGAGATCGGCTCGGCGCTCTTCATCAGCGGGACCACGGTCAAGACCCACCTCGTGCACGTCTACGAGAAGCTCGGGGTGGAGAACCGCACGGCGGCCGTGCGCGCGGCCGTGGACCGGGGGCTCATCGGGCTGGGGTAGCCCCCGTGGGGTGGGGCGGCCCCCGCGGCCTAGTTCGGGTACGTGATCGGGATCGCGGTGCCGTTGTACTGCCAGAGCGGGGAGAAGACGCGCTTGCGGATCTTCCACGTGCCCGCGGACTTCACGTACTCGTCGCGGTAGCGGATGCCGCGTACGACGACGGTCTCCGGGGCGGTGGCCGTGGCCGGGTACACGAGCTGGGCGGTGGCGTGGCTGTCGCCGGTGGCGGTGTAGCGGCCGGTGACGCGGACGTAGGCGTTGGCCGTGACGTGGGTGGAGTATCCCCAGGCCGCCGCGCCGTCGAGGTTGGCGACGACCGCCTCGATGCCGGACTTGACGATGCCGGCGGTGCCGTCGGGGTGGGCCATCACGGTGAGGACGGCGTCATCGGTGAAGAGGGTGCGGAAGACCGTCTTGTCCTTGGTGTCCACGGCGAAGAGGTAGGTCTCCAGCAGGCGGTTGATCGCCAGCTCGTCCTCCGCCGAACCCGCCGGGCCGGGGCCGTAGGAGGCCGTCGAGAGCTCCTCGGACGCGGTGGCCGCGGCGGGCGTCGCGGAAGCGAGCGCGCCGAGCCCGGCTACGGCGGCGCCGGTGCCCAGCATGGTGAGCATGCGGCGGCGTTCCGGGGCGAAATCGGTGGTCGGCATGGCGGGTTCCTCTCGACACGGCTGGTGGCGCCCGGGCCGGCTCGGGTGGTCCGGGCACTGACGAGCCTGTCGCGTCGCCGTCCGCGGGGGATCGGCGCAGCGTACGAGCGCGATCTCGTACGGATGGACGATGCCGGGGCCCCGCCTCAGGGAAGGAGGCGCTGCTCCTTGGCCACCGAGACCGCGCCCGCGCGGGTGTCGACGCCGAGCTTGTCGTAGATGCGGCCCAGGTGGGTCTTGACCGTGGCCTCGCTGATGAACAGGGCGCGGGCGATGTCGCGGTTGCCGAGGCCGTGGGCGAGCTGGCCGAGGATGTCGAGCTCACGGTCGGTCAGCGTGGGCTGGGTGCCCCGCATATGGGCCATGACGCGGCTGGCCACGGGGGCGGAGAGCGTGGTGCGGCCCTGGGCGGCGGAGTGGATCGCGGCGAACAGCTCCTCCGGGCGCTCCGCCTTCAGGAGGTAGCCCGTGGCGCCCGCGCCGATGGCCCGGGTGATGTCCGCGTCGGTGTCGTACGTGGTCAGGACCAGGACGTGCGGGGGGTTCGGGGCGGCGGTGATGCGGCGGGTGGCTTCCACGCCGTCGATGCCCTCACCGAGCTGGAGGTCCATGAGGACCACGTCGGGCCGGAGCTT
Source organism: Streptomyces sp. NPDC006450 (assembly GCF_040612195.1). Taxonomy (NCBI): domain Bacteria; kingdom Bacillati; phylum Actinomycetota; class Actinomycetes; order Kitasatosporales; family Streptomycetaceae; genus Streptomyces; species Streptomyces sp. NPDC006450. Next base: position 68,492 of record NZ_JBEXPT010000008.1, read on the forward strand.
GGCCGCGAGCGCGACCGCCTCCTCGCCGCTGCCCGCCTCGCCGAGCACCTCGATGTCCGGCTCGCTGCCGAGCAGGGCCAGCAGGCCGGCGCGGACCACGACGTGGTCGTCGCAGAGGAGGATCGTGGTCGCCTTCTTGGTGTCCGAGGGCGCGTCCGAGGGCGCGTGCGTGGGCACGTCCGTGGGCGCGGGGGCGGGGTTGGCGGCCGGGTTCTCGTTCGTGGTCATGGGGTGGGCTCCAGGGGGATCGACGCCGACAGGACCGTGCCCTCGCCCGCGGTGGATTCTATGGTCAGGGTGCCACCGAGCTGGCGGACGCGGGCGCGCATCGCCGGGAGGCCGTGGCCGCGTTCCGCGGCGGGGGCGGGCCGGATCCGGACGAAGCCGTGGCCGTCGTCGGCGACGTCCAGGACGACCTGGTCGCCCAGGAAGCTCAGGGTGAGGGCCGCGGTACGGGCCCCCGAGTGCTCCCGTACGTTCGCCAGCGCGCCCTGCGCGATGCGCAGCAGCGCCTGCTCCGCCCGGTCGGGGAGGGGGACCGGCGCGCCCTCCAGGTGGAAGCGGACCTCGATGTCCGGGCCGGCGTCCAGCGCGCGCAGGGCGTCCGGGAGGCCGGCGCCCTCGGCGAGTTCGGGCGGCGCGAGGTCGTGCACCAGGCGGCGGGCCTCGGCGAGGCCGCGGGCGGTGATCTCGGTGGCGGTACGGACGTGGGCGCGGGCGGTGCCCGGGTCGGTGTCCCAGGTGCGTTCGGCGGCCTGGAGGAGCATCTGCTGGCTGGACAGGTGCTGGGCCAGGGTGTCGTGGATCTCCATCGAGAGGCGTTGGCGTTCGGCGAGGGTGCCGGCGCGGCGTTCGGTGGCGGCCAGTTCCCGGCGGGTGCGGATCAGGTCGTCGATCAGGGTGCGCTGGGCCGCCGCCTGACGCTCCATGTGGACGAAGACGGCGGTGGCGAGCGCGGCGACGGCGGGCGGGGCGAGGAGCAGGTTGGGGTCGAAGGGCTCGGAGCCGGAGGCCTGGGCGAGGCGGAGCTGCGCCGCTACGACGAACACGGTCAGCAGGGCCACGAGGACGACGGCCGCGCGGGGCGGGAGGGTGCGCAGGGCCGTGTAGAAGAGCGGTACGGCGCACCAGGCGAAGCTCGGCGCGAGGACGACGAGCACCACCCAGACGGCGACGACCAGACCGAGCCACAGGAGGCGGCGCAGGGTGGGGGCGGCGCCCAGGGCGGGGCCGAGTACGTAGAGCAGGGCCAGGGCGATGCCGAGGGCGATGATCCACGGGGTGCGGGGTTCGTCGGGGTGGCGGAGGAGGAAGCGGGCCACGGAGGCGCCCAGGAGGAGGAAGAAGGCGGTGTGCATGACCGTGGCGAGGGCGCGGGTGTCCTGACGGGGTGGGGTGGTTCCCGGGCTCGGCGGGCCCGGGGGCCGCGCCGGGCCGGGCGGGCTCGGCGGGGGTGCCGGGCTCGGGTGGGTCGCGCTGGTCACGGGGTGCTCCTGGGTGGGGTGGTGCGGGTGTCCATGGTGCCGGGGGAGTGGGGCGGGGGTGGGGGCGCTGCGCGGGGCCGTCCCCTCCCCACCCTTCCACCGTTCCCAGGGCTCCGCCCCGACCCGTCGGTGCCCGGGCTGCGCCCGGGGCTTGCGGGGCTGCGTCCCGGACCCCGGTCCTCGAACGCCGGACGGCTGGACGGGGTGAGCCCGGTCCTCAACGCCGGTCGGCCGGGTGGGGTGAGCCCGGTCCGCAACGCCCGACGGCCGGGTGGGGTGAGCCCCGTCTTGGAGGGGGCCGGGGGTACAGGTAAGCCCCCGGTGGGGGCAGGGCGCATCAGCCGATCGGTTGATGGCGGCATCAACCGGTGGGCGGCGGGTTGGGAGCCGGTACGGGGACGGGGTGGCGGGGGTGGGCGGGAGAGGCTGGGAGCAACGGCAGGACAGCCCGCCGTGCCGACGTTCACAGGAGCAGCAGACATGAAGACCCGCACCCGCGTTCTCACCGGTACCGCCGTCGCCGTCGCCCTCGGCGCCGGAGCCTTCGGCGCGGTCAGCGCCAACGCCGCTCCGGCCTCCGCCCCTGCCGCCGCGGTTGCGAAGAAGGACGGCGACAAGAAGAACTTCACCACCTCCACGCACCTGACCATCGACGCCGCCACCCGCGCCGCCCAGGCCGCGCTGGACGCCGCCGAGCAGGAGAACCAGAGGGTGACCGTCGCGGTCGTCGACCGCAACGGCAACACCATCGTCACCCTCCGCGGCGACGGCGCCGGCCCGCAGTCCTACGAGTCGGCGCAGCGCAAGGCCTTCACCGCCGTGTCCTGGAACGCCCCGACCTCGGTGCTCGCCGGCCGTCTCGCGCAGACCCCGAACCTGAAGGACATCCCCGGCACCCTCTTCCTCGGTGGCGGCGCCCCCGTCCAGGCCGAGGGCGCCCCGGTCGCGGGCATCGGTGTGGCCGGCGCCCCGAGCGGTGACCTGGACGAGAAGTTCGCCAAGGCGGGCGTGGACGCCCTCGCCAAGTAGCGAGGACACGCGTCGGGGGACGTAGTCTCGAACGCGTGGACCACCGCCTGCTCTCCCGCCTCGCCGCTCCTGCCGTCGCCATCCTGCTCGCCCTCACGGGCTGCACGGGGGAGACGGTGCAGGGGCGGCCGGGTGCGTCGGGGGTCCGTGACCCGTTCTTCCCCAAGGCCGGCAACGGCGGTTACCAGGTCGAGCACTACTCCCTGGACCTCGACTACGACCCGGCCGACGGGCGGCTGGACGCCACCGCCGTGATCACCGCCCGTGCGGAGCAGGGGCTCAGCTCCTTCAATCTCGATCTCAGCGGACTCGAGGTGGAGTCGGTGAGCGTGCAGGGCGAGGGGGCCCGCTTCAACCGCACCGGCAACGAGCTGACGGTGCGCCCCGCCGAGGACCTGGAGCGGGGAGAGGTCTTCCGTACGGAGGTCGACTACTCCGGCCGGCCCAGGACGCTCACCGACCCCGACGGGTCCGAGGAGGGGTGGATCGTCACCCCGGACGGCAAGGGCGCGGTCGGTGTCGGCGAACCCGTCGGGTCGATGGCCTGGTTCCCGGGGAACCACCACCCGAGCGACAAGGCCACGTACGACGTCACGGTGACCGTCCCCGGGGGGTACGAGGCCGTGTCCAACGGCGAGCTGCGTTCCCGTACGGAGGAGGACGACGGGCGGACGGCGTTCGCCTGGCACTCCGCGGAGCCGATGGCGAGCTACCTGGCGACCGTGGCCGTCGGGAAGTTCGAGGTGACGACCGGGCGGACCGCCTCCGGGATCCCCGTCTACACGGTGGTGGCGCCCGGCGAGGAGGCGGCGAGCGGGGCCGCGCTCGCGCGGCTGCCCGAGATGGTGGAGTGGGGCGTCAAGCGGTTCGGCCCGTACCCGTTCTCCACGACCGGGGCGATCGTGCTGCCCGCGCGCAGCCTCGGCTACGCGCTGGAGACGCAGACCCGGCCGGTGTTCTCCGGGGCGCCCGGCAGCCAGGAGCTGGTGCTGCACGAACTGGCGCACCAGTGGTTCGGGAACTCGGTGTCGCCGAAGTCCTGGAAGGACATGTGGCTCAACGAGGGTTTCGCGACCTACGCCGAGTGGCTGTGGTCGGAGGACCACGGCGGGCCGAGCGCGCAGCAGCGCTTCGACGCCTACGTCGCCGGGGACACCGACGTCGACGGCGAGGCGGGCTCGGACTGGGACGCCTTCCCGCCGGCCGCCCCGCGGAGCCCGGAGGAGATCTCCGGGTCCCCGGTGTACGGGCGCGGGGCGATGGTCCTGCACCGGGTCCGGCAGGAGGTCGGCGACGAGAAGTTCTTCGCCCTCGTGCGCGGCTGGGCCGCCGACCACCGGCACGGGAACGTGAGCACGGCCGATTTCACCGCCTACGCGGAGAAGAGGACGGGCCGTGACCTGACGGAGGTCTGGGACGTGTGGCTGTACGGGAAGGACCGCCCGGAGGCACCGGAGGCACCGGAGGCACCGAAGGCGTCGGATACGCCGTAGGAGCCGTCGTCCGGTCTACAGCGCCTTGCGCAGGATCGTGCAGGGGCGGCCCGCCTCGCGGTCGGCACCCCGGCGCAGGATGGCGTAGCCCTGGGACTGCCAGAAGGCGAGGCCCTTCTCGTTGCCGTCGAGCACGGCGAGCCGTACACCGGTGCGTCCGGCGGCGCGGAAGCGGTCCTCGACCAGGGCGACCACGGCGCGGCCGTATCCCTCGCGGTGCGCGGTGGCGTCGATGAGCAGGAGGCCGATCCACGGGTCGGGGTCCTCGGACGCCGGATCGGGGTGGTGGGCGAGGGTGGCGGCCAGGCCTACGAGGCGTCCGGCGGAGCGGGCGAGGAGCACCTCGGCGCCCTCGTGGGCGAGCTCGTCGGCGAGGGCGGCGGCGACCTGCTCGACCGTGATGCGGCCGGGGTCGGGGAAATCGCCGCTGAGCTCGAAGAACGCGTGGTTGGTCGCGTAGAGCGTGGCGATTTCGGTGAGGACCGGGCCCGGGAGGGCGCCGTCCTCGACGGGAGCGAGCGGCAGGAGGATCACGTACCGAACGGTAGCGAAGCCCCCTCCCCGGACGGCCGGGAGGGGGCTCCAGCAAAGACGCGCCCGTGGACGCGGGCACTCAGGATCAGACGTTGACGCCGAAGTCCTGGGCGATGCCGGTCAGGCCGGAGGCGTAACCCTGGCCGACGGCGCGGAACTTCCACTCGGCACCGTTGCGGTAGAGCTCGCCGAAGACCATGGCGGTCTCGGTCGCCGCGTCCTCGGAGAGGTCGTAGCGGGCGATCTCGGTGCCGCCGGCCTGGTTCACGACGCGGATGTAGGCGTTGCGGACCTGGCCGAAGTTCTGGCTGCGGGTCTCGGCGTCGTAGATGGAGACCGGGAAGACGATCTTGTCGACGTCGGCGGGCAGGCCCGCGAGGTTGACGTTGATGGCCTCGTCGTCGCCCGCGCCCTCGCCGGTGCGGTTGTCACCGGTGTGGACGATGGTCTGGTCCGGGGTGGACTTGTTGTTGAAGAAGACGAAGTGGCCGTCGGAGACGACCTTGCCCTGCGCGTTGACCGCGATGGCGGAGGCGTCCAGGTCGAAGTCGACACCGGTGGTCGTCCGGGTGTCCCAGCCGAGGCCGACGGTGACCGCCGCGAGGCCCGGGGCCTCCTTGCTGAGCGAGACGTTTCCGCCCTTGGAGAGGCTTACTGCCATGGTGACTGGTGTCCCTTCCTAGTCTCACTTGGTCTCACTTGTCGTATCGACCGTGAGGATGCCCAAGTTACCGCTGACCTCCATAACGCGGGGAGAGGGGCGCAAGGTTCCGCGATCGGGGAAATGCGGGTGACGGAGCCCCGGCGGGCACGGATCATAGGGGGCATGCCTGGTCCCTATGTCATCCGCGGTTCGGTCGTGCTCCCCGAGGGCGAGCTCGCCTGGCGCTTTTCGCGGTCCTCCGGGCCGGGCGGCCAGCACGTGAACACCTCGGACTCGCGCGTGGAGCTCCTCTTCGACGTCGCGGCGACGAAGTCGCTGCCCGACGTGTGGAAGGAGCGGGCGCTGGAGCGCCTCGCGTCCCGGCTGGTCGACGGGGTGGTGACCGTACGGGCCTCCGAGCACCGCTCGCAGTTCCGCAACCGGGAGATGGCGCTGGTCCGGCTGACCGCGCTGCTGGCGGAGGCCACGGCGCCGCCGCCGAAGGCGCGCCGGGCGACGAAGATCCCCCGCGGCATCAACGAGCGGCGGCTGCGCGAGAAGAAGGCCCGCGGCGAGACCAAGCGGGGCCGCAACGCCCGGGACTGGTGAGGCCGTGGGACCGGTGACGCCGCGGGAGGTGTGACCGCGGGACGTGCGACGCCGCGGGAGGTGTGACCGCGGGACGTGTGACGCCGCGGGACCTGTGACAGGGGCTGCCCCCGCCCTCTCGGGATCAGGGCGCCAGGTGCCGGTAGCGGCCCCGGAAGTACGTCAGCGGCGGGGAGTCCGGCGCCGGCTGGGTGGCGGTGAGGACGTGGCCGATGACCAGGGTGTGGTCGCCCGCCTCGACGCGGTTCTCCGTACGGCACTCCAGGGTGGCCAGGGCCCCCGAGAGCAGCGGGGCGCCGGAGATGCCGCCGCGCGTGTAGGCGAGGTCCGCGAAGAGCAGCCGGTCGCTGATGCGGTTCTTCATCGAGAACCGGCTCGCGATCTGGAGCTGGTGGTCGGCGAGCACCGACACCGACCACAGGGGCTGCTCGGCCAGCAGATCGTCCATCCGGGAGCCTTCGCGCACGCTGACGAGGACCAGGGGCGGATCCAGGGACACGGACAAGAAGGCGGTCGCCGTCATGCCGACGTCCTCGCCACGCGCTCCGCCGGCCGACAGCGGGGGTTCCTGTGCGGTGATCAGGCACACGCCCGCCGCCAGACGGGACATCGCGGCCCGGAACTCGTCGTTGCTCACCCCCTCAGCATGGGGTGCGACGGTGGAAAGTGGTGTCACGGGGGTCGTTGGGGGCACGGTCCGGACGCTACTGTCACCCCGCGCGCGGCGCATCGGGCGGAGGTCCCGGGTGGGCCCCCGCCTGTCGACCTACGCCGCCCTGGACCGCCCCGAGCTGCCGGGGCCGCCCCGGGTCCGGGCGTGGCGTTTGCTTCCGGGAACGTTTCGGGCGAACCGGCCGGAATGAACCCGCGCGGGGAGGCGGAGCGGGCACCGTTATTCATCTCATGTGACTTGAGTCACAGAGAGCAAGATTTGTTGACCCTGTGTACCTGCCGCACAGCTCACTGTGATTCAGTGGACGGGACACCGCAACGAAGCGCCGATGACAAACCTGGAGTTGCTGTCGAGGTCTCGGGGAGAGCGAGCAATGGAGACCGAGTCGGAGCCGTACGTCCGTCTTGCGACCCTGCGGCAGCTGCACCGGGTGGTGGCCGAGCTCAATACGGCCCGGAGCCTGGCGGACACCCTGCAGACCGTCGTGGACGGCATCGTCGTCGGCCTCGGCTACGAACTCGCCTGCGTCAACCTCGTTCGCCCCGACGGTGATCTGGTCGTCGCCGCCTTCGCGGGAGACCCCGCCGCCGAAGCCCTGATCACCGGCCGCGTCGGCTCGCGCGCCTCCTGGGAACGCCGCCTGACCATGGGCGAGAACTGGGACGGACTGCGCTTCATCCCGCACACCGAGGGCTGGGTCCTCGTCGAGGACGACGTCCCGCAGTGGCACACCGAGGGCCCCGACCCGCGGTTCGAGGACGAGTGGCACCCCGAGGACCGTCTCTACGCCCCCATGTACGCCTCCGGCGGCGAACTGCTCGGCGTGGTCTCCGTGGACCGCCCGCGCAACGGCCGCCGGCCCGGCGCCTGGGGACGCGAAGCGCTCCAGATGTACGCCTTCCAGGCCGCGATTGCCATCAGCAACGCCCGGCTCCGCGCGAACATGCAGCGGGCCCTGGTCCGCCTCGAACGCGAGCAGCAGGCCCTGCGCGCCAGTGAGGAGTCGTTCCGCCAGGCATTCGAGTACGCGCCGAGCGGCATGGCCATCGCCGAGATGGGCGGCGACCAGCACGGCCGCCTGCTGCGCACCAACGACGCGCTGTGCCGGCTGCTGGGGCGGCCCGCCTCCGTGCTGCGCCGCTACTCCTTCTCCGACCTCGTGCACCCCGAGGACATCGGCACCCTGCTGCGCACCTCCGCCGAGGGCGGCCGCGCCGAGCTCAGACTCGGCCGGCGCGACGGCACGTACGTCTGGGTGTCGCTGCGCAACTCCGTCGTCGCCGACGCCGCCGACGGGCCGCGCTTCCTGCTCACGCACGTCGAGGACATCGAGGAACGCAAGCGGCACGAGCTGCAGCTCGCCCACCGGGCCAGCCACGACTCGCTGACCGGCCTGCCCAACAGCGCCGAGCTGCGCTCACGGCTGGGGGCCCGGCTCTGCCGCCGCCCGCAGTCCGTGCGCGCCACCGCCGTGGAGGCGCTGGACGCCGCCTTCGAGACCCGGCCCTCCGTGGAGGGAACCGCCGGACACGGTGCACACGGTGAGCACGGCGAGCACGGGTTCCGGCCCGAGGGATTTCCCGAGCCCTTCGAGTTCCCCGGGGGGACGGGCGGCCCCGGCGGCTCGGCCGCGGGGGGTCCGTACGACCACCACGTGCACACCGTCGCGCCCGCGACCGACATCGACGACGGTACGAAGGGGCTCGCGGTGCTCTTCTGCGACCTCGACGGGTTCAAGTCGATCAACGACCGGTTCGGGCACCACACCGGCGACGCGGTCCTGATCGAGGTGGCCCGGCGGCTGACGACCGGCGTCCGGGACGGGGACACGGTCGCCCGGCTGGGCGGTGACGAGTTCGTCGTCCTCGCCGACGGGCTGGGCGCCGCCGACGCCGCCGACCTCGCCGTGCGGCTGCGCAACGCCATCATCCCGCCGATCCGGGTGGACGGCCGCGCGGTGCGCGTAGGAGCGAGTTTCGGGATCGGCTGGGCGAGCTGCGGCATGTCGGCCGACGAGGTGCTGCGCTCGGCCGACCAGCGCATGTACATCGAGAAGCGCTCCCGTTCCAAGGCGCACCGCCGGGCCGGGTAAGCTCTCGGGCCGCCCGTGGGCGCACCTGTTCGGGGTAGGCTCCCCGGGGTCGAAAGGAGTGACCTGCGATGACGACGCCCGCGAACCACGGCCCGAACAACGGGGCGAGCAAGCCCGAGGATGACGACCCGTTCGGCTACCTCTACGAGGACGGCCAGGCCGCGGGGGCCACCCCGCCCGGGCAGGGCGGCGGGTACGGCTACCCGGGAACCACGGCCGGCGGTCAGCCGGGTGTGCCCCGGACCTCGTACAACCAGGTCCGCACGGTCGGTGACCGGCCCTACGGCGGCCCGCGCGGGCAGGTGCCGCAGCAGCAGCCCCCGGCCTACCAGGCGCAGTACCAGGCCCCCGAAGCGCTTCAGGCGGGCGGCTACGGCGTTCCGCCGCAGCAGCAGCCCCCGCAGTACACCCAGTCCGTTCCGCTGCCGGGCTCCGGCGGCGGGCGCGGTGGCGGCCACGGAGGCGGGCACGGCGGCGGCGGGTCCAGCCGCAAGGGCATGCTCATCGCGGCCGTCGCGGTGGTCGCCGCGGTGGCGATCGGCATCGGCGCGGCCGTGATCTTCGGCAAGGACGACGACAAGGACAAGGGCAAGAACACCGCGAACACGGGCCAGAGCCCGTCCGCGCCCGCCCAGAACACCCCCTCGGGCCAGCCGAGCGGCTCCGCGCCGGCGGACGCCCCGCTGCCCAAGGGCGACGCGGGCGGCTCGGGCATGGTGATCAGCGGTGGCGCTGCGCTGGAGAGCACGGTGCCCGGGGCCAAGAGCTCGGGCGGTCAGTACGTGGGCCAGTTCAACAAGCCGGGTGCCGCCGTGACCTGGACGCTGGACGTCCCCAAGACCGCCGAGTACACCTTCCGGATGTTCTACGGCGTGCCCGGCAAGGACGCCAACATGACGCTGACGATCAACGGCGAAGTGCAGACCCGGCCGATCAACATGAAGAACTTCGCGAAGGCCGGCGAGGGCGCCTGGGACAAGGGCTGGACCAACACCTACTCCTACGTGAACCTCAAGCAGGGCACGAACACCATCAAGATCTCCTGCGAGCCGGGCAACTCCTGCGAGGCGGTCATCGACCAGTTCGTCCTTGAGAAGCGCTGACCGGCCCGGCGGCTGCCCGCTTCGGCATCCGGCCTAGCCCGCCGTGACCTTCACCGACCCCCGTACCTCCTCGTAGGTGCGGGGGTCGAAGTCTCCCGCCGTGGGGGACGCGACCGTGGCCGCGGAGAGGGCCACCGCCCGGGTCAGGCGGTCCGGCCAGTCCAGGCCTTCGGTGAGGGCCGAGAGCAGGCCCGCGACCGCGGAGTCGCCGGCGCCGGTGGGGTTGCCCGCGAGGGGGCGGGGCGGGGCCGCCCGCCAGGTGCCCAGGGCGGTGGCGGCGAGCAGTCCCTCCGGGCCGAGCGAGGTGACCACGGCGTGGGCCCCGCGCCGGCGGGCGTCGCGGGTGGCGGGCAGCGGGTCGCGGGACCCGGTCAGCTCGGCGAGTTCGGCGGCGTTCGGTTTGATCACGTCGGGGCGGGCCGCGACCCCGCGGCGCAGGGCCTCGCCGCTGGTGTCGAGGAGGACGGGCACGCCGGCCGCGCGGGCCGTCCGTACGAGGGCCGCGTAAGCCCCTACGGGGACGCCCGGGGGCAGGCTGCCGCACAGGGCCACCGCGCGGGCGCCGCCCGCCAGCAGGGCCCCGTAGCGGGTGAGGAACGCGGACCACTCGGCGGCGGTGATCAGCGGGCCGGGTTCGTTGAACTGCGTGGTGTCCCCGGAGGCTTCGTCGACGACGGCCAGGGTGCGCCGGGTGGTGGCCGCGCAGGGGACCAGTTCGTCGCGGACGCCGGGGGAGCCGGCGAGCAGCTCGCGTACGAGGGCTCCCGTCGGGCCGCCGGCGAAGCCGGTCGCGGTGACCTCGTGGCCGATCGCGGCGAGCACGCGGGCCACGTTGAGGCCTTTGCCGCCGGGGCGTTCGGTGACCTCGGTGACGCGGTGGGAGGCGTGCGCGAGCAGGCGCGGTACGCGGTAGGTGACGTCGAGCGCGGTGTTGAGCGTCACGGTAAGGATCATGGCTTGCCCCGGTGTCGGTGTGTGCCGGGATCATGCCAAATGCAGGAGCGGTCGGCCCAGTACCCCGGGCCGACCGCTCCCGCGGCTCGTCTCAGTTGCCCGCGAGCGGGTCCACGATCCATGCGCCGCGCCGCATGACGCCGCGGACGTCGAAGGCGGAGTCGAGGACGACGAGGTCCGCGTACTTGCCGGGCTCCAGTGAGCCGACCTGGTCGTAGACGCCGATCAGCTTGGCCGGGTTGGCGGAGATCGCCTGGACCACGGACTCGACGGGGAGCTTGTCGAGGGTGACCGACCGCTTGAAGGCGGTGTCCTGGGTGAGGGTGGAGCCCGCGATGGAGCCGCCCTCGACGAGGCGCGCGACGCCCTCCTTGACCTCGACCTCCAGCGGGCCGAGGTGGTAGGTCCCGTCGCCGAAGCCGGCCGCGTCCATCGCGTCGGTGATCAGCGCCACCCGGTGCGCGCCCGCGTGGTGGAAGGCCAGCTCCAGCATGGCGGGGTGCAGGTGGACGCCGTCGTTGATCAGCTCGACGGTGACCCGCTCGTCCTCCAGCAGGGCCGCGATGGGGCCGGGGGCGCGGTGCTCCATGCCCGGCATCGCGTTGTAGAGGTGGGTGGCCACGGTCGCGCCGGCGTCGATGGCCTCGAGCGTCTGGTCGTACGTGGAGTCCGTGTGGCCGATCGCCGCGACGACCCCGTGCTCGGCGAGCAGCCGTACGGAGTCCAGGCCGCCGGGGAGTTCGGTGGCGAGGGTGAACATGCGGGCGGCGCCGTGCGAGGCGTCGATCAGCTTGCGGACCTCGGCCGGGTCGGGGTCGCGCAGGAGGTCTTCCTTGTGCGCGCCCTTGCGGCAGGGGTTGATGAAGGGCCCCTCGAAGTGGATGCCCGCGATGTCGCCCTGCTGGGTCAGCTCGGCGAGCAGTCCGGCGCGGCGGGCCAGCTCGTCCAGGTCCCCGGTGACCGTGGAGGCGACCAGGGTGGTGGTGCCGTGCTCGCGGTGGGTCCGTACGCCCTTGAGCACCTCCTCGGCGGTGCCGGAGGTGAAGGAGGCCCCGCCGCCGCCGTGGTTGTGCATGTCGACGAAGCCGGGGACGATCAGGCACCCGGAGAGGTCGACGACGGCCGCGTTCTCCTCCGCGCTGCCGGCGATGCGCTCACCGTCGACGATGAGACGTCCGCCCTTGACGATGCCCGTGGGCAGCACCACGTCGGCGCCGGAGAGAACGGTGCTGCGGCCCACATGTGCGCTTCCGGACATCAGTCAGGTACCTCCGTGGCGAGTAGATCCCAGGCGAGCAGCCCTGCACCCAGGCATCCGGCGGTGTCCCCGAGGGCCGCCGGAACGATGTGGGGCAGCCGCTGGAACGTCACGCGTTCCTCCACGGCCGCCCGTAGTGGTGTGAACAAGGTTTCCCCGGCCTCGGCCAGCCCGCCACCGATGATCAGCGTGCGCGGGTCCAGCAGGGTGATCGCGGTGACCAGCCCGTCTGCGAGGGCGCCGATGGCGGCGAGCCAGACCGCGAGGGCGCGCTCGTCACCCGATTCGACGGCCTTGGCGCAGTCGGCGGCGTCCGCGTCGGGGTCGCCGGAGGCGGCCGCCCAGGCACGGCTGACGGCGGAGGCGGAGGCGAGGGTCTCCAGGCAGCCGCGCTGGCCGCAGCCGCAGGCGGGGCCGCCGGGACGGACCACGATGTGGCCGATCTCGCCGGCGTAGCCGTGCGCGCCGGCCTCGATGCGGCCGGCGATGCCGATGGCTCCGGCGATGCCGGTGCCGAGGGGGACGAACAGGAAGCGGTCGGCTCCGCGGCCCGCGCCGATGCGGCCTTCGGCGAGTCCGCCCGTGCGGACGTCGTGGCCGAGGGCGACCGGGATCCCGCCGAGGCGTCTGCCGAGCAGTTCGCGCATGGGGACGTCGCGCCAGCCCAGGTTCGCCGCGTAGACGGCGATCCCGTTCTCGGCGTCGACGATGCCGGGGACGGCCACGCCGGCCGCGGAGGCGGTGGTGGCGAAGCGTTCCCGGCCGAGGTCGAGGAGCTCGGCGGCGAAGTCCTGGATCGTCTCGACGACGGCTTCGGCGCCCCGCTCGCGGCCGGTGGCGCGGCGCGCCTCGTGGAGCAGGGTGCCGTCGGCGGCGACGAGGGCGGCCTTCATCCCAGTGCCGCCCACATCGAGGGCGATGACGTGTTTCACGGGTTTCACGGGTGACAGTCTCGCGTGATCGGAGGGCAAAGGTCTAGTCCACTGGGAGGGATTGTTGAGTGGCCATACAAATTCGGGACCTTCGTCGGGGAGCGGGCCGGTACGCGGGTCCGCACGCGCGTCCGTACGCATGTGCGCGTGCAGGCTGTGTGCACGTTTGGGTCCGGATGTTGACCAGGCTCAAAAGTGGTGTAGACCTTTACGCGAATCGTACGGAACAACCTGGGGTGGAACGAGAACTTTGAAGGCGCGAACTGTCCAGGCCAGAAAGCTGAACCTCGCCGCGTCCGGCCTCGCACTGTGCCTGACCACCGTGACGCTGACCGGCTGCGGCGCCGTGCCGGGCCTCACCGGGGACAACGAGGTGACCCTGAAGGTCGTGGCGGCCGACTACGGGGACAAACCGGAAAACTCCTCCAAGCCCTACTGGAAGGACCTCGCCGCGTCCTTCGAGAAGCGCAACCCCGGCATCAAGGTCCAGGTCGACGTCTACTCCTGGTCCGACGTCGACGCCAAGGTCGCCGAGATGGTCAAGGCCGGCGAGGCCCCCGACATCGCCCAGATCGGCGCCTACGCGGACTATGCCGCCGACGGCAAGCTGTACTCCGCCGACGAGCTGCTCTCCGTGAACACCGAGGCCGACTTCCTCGCGCCGCTCGCCGACGCGGGCAAGGTCCGGCGCAACCAGTACGGCCTGCCCTTCGTGGCCAGCACCCGGCTGATGTTCTACAACGAGAAGCTCTTCGCCGACGCCGGCATCATCCCCAAGGACGGCAAGACCCGCTGGCAGCCCAAGAGCTGGGCCGAGCTGGAGGCCGCCGCCAAGAAGCTCAAGGCGGCCGGAGTCCCGACGCCCCTCGCGCTGCCCCTGGGCCGCGAGGAGGCACAGGCCGAGACGATGCAGTGGCTGCTCGCGGGCGGCGGCGGCTACGCCGACAACGAAGAGAACTACTCGATCGACTCCGCGGACAACGTCAACACCCTGGAGTTCCTGCGCGACAAGCTCGTCGGCGCGGGCCTGACCGGCCCCGTCGAACCGGCCAAGCTGAACCGCCAGGCCGCCTTCGACTCCTTCTCGCGCGGCGAGGTCGGCATGCTCAACGGGCACCCGACGCTGCTCAAGCAGGCCGCCGCGAAGGGCGTGAAGTACGGCATGACCCCCATGCCGACCTTCGACGGGGTGTCCCACCCGACGATGGGAGTCGCCGACTGGGTGATGGCCTTCAAGACCGGCCACCAGACGCAGTCGGGGAAGTTCCTGGACTTCCTGTACGAGGAGAACAACGTCACGGCCTTCACCGAGAAGTACGACCTGCTCCCGGTCACCACCAGCGGCTCCCGGGCGATGGAGGCCTCCACGGGCGCCTCCTCGGCGGAGCTGAAGACCTTCCTGCGCGCGCTGCCCAACGCGCGCCTGTACCCGGTGGGCAAGAAGTCCTGGGCGGCCGTGAGCGAGGACGTCAAGAAGAACATCGGCAAGGCCGTGCAGCCGGGCGGCCAGCCCGAGAAGGTCCTCGGGGACATCGCGGAGGGCGGGCGCAAGGCGGAGCCCCGCTGATCGGAGCGGGGCTGTCGGAGGGCGGAGCTAGTCTGGCCGTATGACGGACGCGGACGAGAGGCCGCCGGCCGGGCTGAGCGCCGACGAGGCGGCCGTACTGGCCTACGAAGGCCGCACCTGGCCCGGCCCGGGCGCCAAGGAGCGGGCCATAAGGGAGGGACTGGGGATGCCCCCGGTCCGGTACTACCAGCTGCTCAACGCGCTGATGGACGACCCCAGGGCACTTCAGCACGCCCCGGGCACCGTGAACCGCCTGCGGCGCATCCGCGAGGCCCAGCGCGCGAGGCGGTAGCGGCGGGCCGCGGCGGCGGTGGCAGCGGGGACCGGCGCCGTGGTCGGTGCCGTGTCCTGCACAGCCGTCGGTTCCGGGGCCCGGTGCCATGCGCGGGGCACGCGCCGTAGCCGTGGCCCGGCGGGCCCGTTAGGGTCGAGCGTATGGGGAGCCATCCGCACGATCTGCCGATGCCCGTCACCACCGCCGGACGGGAGGGACTCGAAGCCCTCCTGCGCGCACCGCGCCGCTCCGTCGTCGCCCTGGACTTCGACGGCACCCTCGCCGACATCGTTCCCGACCCGGACCAGGCACGGGCCCACTCCGGAGCCGTCCCCGCGCTCGCCGCCCTCGCCCCCGAGGTCGGCTCCGTCGCGGTCGTCACCGGCAGGCCGGCCGGGGTCGCCGTCCGCTACGGGGGCTTCGCCGGGGTCCCGGGACTCGAACACCTCGTGGTGCTCGGGCACTACGGGGCCGAGCGCTGGGACGCAGTGAGCGGCATCGTGCACGCTCCGGCCGAGCATGCGGGAGTCGCGGCGGTCCGGGCGGAGCTGCCCGGGTTCCTGGACGCGATCGGCGCGTGGCGCGGAACCTGGATCGAGGAGAAGGGCCAGGCGCTGGCCGTCCACACCCGCCGCGCGGCAGACCCGGAAGCGGCCTTCGAGGCCCTGCGGGAGCCCTTGGCGGGGCTGGCGGCCCGGCACGGCCTGATGGTCGAACCGGGCCGGGCCGTACTGGAGCTGCGGCCGCCGGGAATGGACAAGGGCGTCGCCCTCACGGAGTACCTCGCGGAGGTGGGGGCACAGGCCGTGCTCTACGCCGGGGACGACCTCGGGGACCTCGCGGCGTACTCGGCGGTGGAGAAGCTGCGGGCCGGGGGCATGCCGGGGCTGCTGGTGTGCAGTGGCTCCGCGGAGGTTCCGGAACTCGCCGCCCGTGCGGACCTGACGCTGTCCGGTCCGTCGGAGGTCGTCGCCTTCCTGGCGGCGCTGGCCGCGGCGCTGGGCGCAGCCGCTCCTTCGTGACGCGCCGCCCGCACCGCTGCCCCGGGGAACGGGCGAAGGGCGGGCGGGGACTTCGCCCCGCGCCGCGGTGCGGTCAGGTGCGCAGGGCGTCCAGCTGGGACGTGAGCCACTGGGTCGGGGGGAGTGCCGTGGCGGCCACCGCCAGCCGCTTCGTGCGGTCCGCGCGCTCCGCCGCCGGCATGGAGAGGGCCGCGTGCAGGGCCTCCGCCGTGGCCGTCACGTCGTACGGGCTCACCGTCAGCGCATCCGCCCGGAGCTCCTCGTACGCCCCCGCCCCGGTGGACAGCACCAGCGCGCACCCCGCCTCCGACACCACAGGGATCTCCTTCGCGACGAGGTTCATGCCGTCCCGTACGGGATTGACCAGTGCCACGTCCGCCAGCCGGTACGCCGCCAGCGACCGCGCGAAGTCGTCCTCGACGGAGACCAGTACCGGCTGCCAGTCGGCCGTGCCGAACTCCGTGTTGACCGCCGCCGCCAGCTCCCCCACCGACTCGGTGTACTCCCGGTACACCGCAAGGTCCTGCCGGGACGGGTACGCGGAGGCCAGGTGGACCACCCGCTCCCGCCACTCGGGGTGGGTGACCAGCAGTTCCCGGTACGCCAGCAGCCCCCGCAGGATGTTCTTCGACAACTCCGTGCGGTCCACGCGGACGATCGTCTTCAGCCCGCCGACCTCCGCCCGCAGCGCCGCCAGCTTGTCGTCCACCTCCGGCCGGTGGGCGAGCGCGCGCAGCTCGTCCCCGTCCACGCCGAGGGGGTAGGCGTTCACTTCGGTGAACCGGCGCTCCACGGGCCCGGTACCGGTGCCGGCCGCCTTGCGGTGCCACACCCCGCGCTCCGGGCTTCCGGCAGGGTAGTGCGCCTGCGCGATACCGCTCACGTCGTCGAAGTTCGCCGCGTTGGTGAAGTTGTACGCCCACTCCCACGTGTGGAAGCCGAGGCGGTCGGCCCCGAGCATCCCCCACACCAGCTGGGTCCGGACGTCGTCCGGGAGCATGCGCAGGAAGTCCGTGGACGCCCACGGCGTGTGCGTGAAGTGGCCGATCCGCAGGTCGGGGCGCAGCTCCCGGAGCATTCCCGGGGCCAGGGCCAGGTGGTAGTCCTGGATCAGGACCGTCGCGCCCTCGGCCGCCTCCTCCGCCAGGGCCGCCGCGAAGGCCTCGTTGTACGCGACGTAGCAGTCCCAGCGGCGACGGAACTCCGCGTCGAAGACCGGCTCGCGCGGGATCTCGTACAGGTGGTGGTGGAGGAACCACAGCACCGAGTTCGCGATGCCGTTGTACGCGCCGTCGTACACCTCGGGGTCGATCGCCAGCATGCGTACGCCGGGCTCGGAGACCCCGCGCCGCACCGCCTCCCGGTCCGCGTCGGACAGGGCCGCGCAGATCCACAGCGCCCCCGGCTGTTCGGCGAGCGCGGTGGAGAGGCCGGAGACGAGCCCGCCCCCGCCGCGGCGGGCACTGAGCGTGCCGTCCGCGGCGAGGGCGTACGAGAGGGGGCCGCGATTCGCGGCGACGAGCACCTGGGAAGCCATGCGGCGAACCTAGCCCGCCTCGGCGCCGGTCAAACGTCGGCGCCTGCGCGTCCGCCGGACCGAGAGGAAGACCACACCGCCGAGTGCCGTGGGCGTGGCGCCTGCCGTACCCGTCAGCCCAAGGGCCCGGCCGTCGGAGCCGGTGTCGGCCGGGTTCCCGCCCGGGGAGTCCTTGAAGCCGTCCCCCGCGTCCACGGGCAGCGGTCGCGGCTGGGCCGGGACGATCGGGGTGCTACGCCACACGACGGCGTGCGTACTCCTCGATGTCCAGCATCGGCGGCCGCTCCTCGGTGTCCACGGCGTAGGTGTGCGGCACGAACCCCTGCGGGCCGCGCTCGAACTGCGTCAGCTCGGGGCGCACGAGGTGCCCGCGCGAGAGCCGTACCTGCGCCGTGCGGTAGATCGCGGCGGCCATCCGCCCCAGCGCCTGGCCGTCCTGGTGCCGGTGCAGCCGGACGCCCACGTCCACCTGGGCCAGGGCGTCCAGCCCGGCCGTGTGCAGCGCGTCCACCAGCAGGCCCAGCTCGACCCCGTAGCCCACGGGGAACGGCAGCCGCTCCAGCAGTTCGCGGCGTACGGCGTACTCGCCGCCCAGCGGCTGGACGAAGCCGGCCAGCTGCGGCCAGTGGAGGTTGAGCAGCGGGCGGGCCACCAGCTCGGTCACCCGGCCGCCCTGGCCGTGGGCCTTGGCGGAGGCCGGGGCGGCCGGGTCGCTGAACTCCGGGCCGAGGGGGCGGTCGTACATGGCCTTGACGAACCGCACCTCCGGATCGGTCAGCAGCGGGCCGACGATCCCGGAGACGAAGGAGGCCGAGAAATCGCGCAGGTCGGCGTCCACGAAGCAGACGATGTCCCCGGTGGTGACCAGCAGCGAACGCCACAGCACCTCGCCCTTGCCGGGCAGCGCCGGGATCCGCGGCAGGACCTCGTCACGGTGCACCACCCGGGCCCCCGCCTTGGCCGCGACCTCCGCGGTGCGGTCCGTGGAACCCGAGTCGATCACGACGAGCTCGTCCACCAGGGGCACCGGCAGGCCCTCGATCAGATCGCGCCGGATCACCTCGACGATCTCGCCGACCGTCGCCTCCTCGTTCAGCGCCGGCAGCACCACGCTCACCGTGGTGCCCGCTGCCCGCTTGGCGGAAAGCAGCTGGCCGAGCGGTCGGTCGGCGGCTGACCAGGAGCGGTCTGCCAGCCAGCGCTCCACCTCTTCCAGCACCTTCAGCACTCCTTGGTTCTTCACTGGTTTGGACCGAAATATGATCCATCTCGCGGTTCGGACGGCTGTCTCAACCACCCGGGCCTTCGGTTACAGTCTTGAACAACGCGAAGGTCCACCGCATGCCGGGGGTCCCCGCGTACAAACGCACCGGCGCGCCATAGAGCGCGTGTGCCGGTGCCATACCGCTCATCCAGAGGGGCAGAGGGACACGGCCCGTTGAAGCCCCGGCAACCCTCCAGTCGGTTCTCGCGATCGCGCACACCAGCGCCGCCAGCGAGGTCCCCGGCTAGGGAAGGTGCCAATTCCGTCTCATGGCGAAGTGCGCCATGGGGAAGATGAGGAGAAAGGGCCTCGCCATCATGGCTGCACAGTCTGTCGCAACCTCTGCCGAAACCGTCGAGAACAACGCGTCCGGCACCTCTGTCGATCTCGGTCCCGCCACCGGCCTTTCCTGTCGTGAGTGCGGTACCCGCTTCGAGCTCGGCCCGATCTTCGCCTGCGCCGAGTGCTTCGGACCGCTCGAAGTCGCCTACGAGCTGCCCCTGGGCGACCCGGAGGCCCTGCGCGCCGCCATCGAGGCCGGCCCGAACAACATCTGGCGCTACGCGCCGCTGCTGCCCGTCCCCGCGGACGTGGCCTCCAAGCCGAGCCTGAACCCCGGCTTCACCAAGCTCGTGGACGCGGCCAACCTGGCCAAGGAGCTCGGCGTCACCGGCAAGCTGTACGTCAAGGACGACTCCGGCAACCCGACGCACTCCTTCAAGGACCGCGTCGTGGCCATCGCCGTCGAGGCCGCCCGCGCCTTCGGCTTCACCACCCTCTCCTGCTCCTCCACCGGCAACCTGGCCGGCGCCGTCGGCGCCGCGGCCGCCCGCGCCGGCTTCCGCTCCTGCGTGTTCATCCCGCACGACCTGGAGCAGGGCAAGGTCGTCATGGCCGGTGTCTACGGTGGCGACCTGGTCGGCATCGAGGGCAACTACGACGACGTCAACCGCTTCTGCTCGGAGCTCATCGGCGACCCGCTGGGCGAGGGCTGGGGCTTCGTCAACGTCAACCTGCGCCCGTACTACGGCGAGGGCTCCAAGACCCTGGCGTACGAGATCTGCGAGCAGCTCGGCTGGCAGCTGCCCGACCAGATCGTCATCCCGATCGCGTCCGGCTCGCAGCTCACGAAGATCGACAAGGGTCTGCAGGAGCTCGTCAAGCTCGGCCTCGTCGAGGACAAGCCGTACAAGATCTTCGGCGCCCAGGCCGAGGGCTGCTCGCCCGTCTCGACGGCCTTCAAGGCCGGCCACGAGGTGGTCCGCCCGCAGAAGCCGAACACCATCGCCAAGTCGCTGGCCATCGGCAACCCGGCGGACGGTCCGTACGTCCTGGACATCGCGCGCCGCACCGGCGGCTACGTCGAGGACGTCAACGACACCCAGGTCGTCGAGGCCATCAAGCTCCTCGCCCAGACCGAGGGCATCTTCGCCGAGACCGCGGGCGGCGTGACCGTCGGCGTGACGAAGAAGCTCATCGAGAACGGGCAGCTCGACCCGACGCTGACCACCGTGGTCCTGAACACCGGTGACGGTCTCAAGACCCTGGAGGCGGTGGCCGAAGGTGGTGGCCAGACCGCCACCATCCGCCCGAGCCTGGACGCGTTCCGCGCCGCAAACCTGGCCTAGGGGGCATCCGGCGCATCAGGGCCGGATCAGCCTCCTTCTCTCTCTCCCTGCACACCGGAAAGGCAGTAGCGCCATGAGCGTCAACGTCCGCATCCCCACCATCCTGCGCACCTACACCGGCGGCCAGGCCGAGGTCCCCGCCGAGGGCGCGACCCTCGAAGAGGTCATCCAGTCACTGGAGGCCAGCCACCCCGGCATCGCCGCGCGCGTCCTCGACGACCAGGGCAAGCTGCGCCGCTTCGTCAACGTCTACGTCAACGACGACGACGTGCGCTTCGAGGGCGGGCTGCAGACGTCCACGCCGGACGGCGCGGGCATCTCGATCATCCCCGCCGTCGCGGGCGGCTGCTGAGGCGCGCGCGGCCTTCGCAAGACCACGCAGTAACTGAATTGCCCCCTCCGTTACCAAACGGAGGGGGCAATTCTGCTTGGTTGGGCGCGGTAGAGTTGGGGAAGTCCCCTCCGCTGTTCTTGCCCGCCGCATATGAACGGGCCGCGAGAGGGTTGACATTGAGTCAACATGCAAGTGCGCTATGGGTCCTTGGTGGGTTTTGTCCGGCCCGAGTTGCCCTGGAATATTCCGGGTTTTCACCCTATTTCAATCTTTTGGCATGTCCAGAATTCTCATCGGAATGACCTGTTGCAGACAGCAGCGGTGCGGATACATTCAGCCCCGGTCGAGGCGTTCCGGCGCAAGTTCTGACCCGGGACCGCGAAGTGCGGTCCTGCGCAAGGGCCAGTAATAGGGGAGTTAGGCATGGCTCAGGGCACCGTCAAGTGGTTCAACGCGGAGAAGGGCTACGGCTTCATCGCGGTCGACGGTGGTGCGGATGTGTTCGTCCACTACAGCGCCATCCAGATGGACGGGTACCGCACCCTTGAAGAGGGTCAGCGGGTCGAGTTCGAGATCTCGCAGGGCCAGAAGGGTCCGCAGGCGGACATGGTCAAGCTCGCCGCCGGCTAGTCCGACCGCGATCGACCACCGACACGTACGGGGCCACGCACAGCGGCCGCGTACGACGGCACAACGGCATGTGTACGAGGGGCCCACATCCTGGACACGGGATGCGGGCCCCTCGTGCGTGGCGGCGCCGGCGGCCTTGCGGCGCCTGGGTGTTCCTCGCGGGTTGCCCGAAGCAGCTTGCACTCGGGGGGGTCGAGTGCTAATCATTGGCGTTAGCACTCTCCTGGTGAGAGTGCTACTAAACGAGGACCGGGTCGGTGAGGCCCGCAGGGTCCGGTGGGAAGGAACCGCCGGGCACGCAGGCCGTCCGTCGCGGGCGCGGGCGCGGTCCGGGAGCAATCCACCGCTGTCCGGGAGGACCACTTCAGATGGCCAAGATCATTGCGTTCGACGAGGAGGCCCGCCGCGGCCTCGAGCGTGGGATGAACCAGCTCGCCGACGCCGTCAAGGTCACCCTTGGCCCCAAGGGTCGCAACGTCGTCCTTGAGAAGAAGTGGGGCGCCCCCACGATCACCAACGATGGTGTCTCCATCGCCAAGGAGATCGAGCTCGAGGACCCGTACGAGAAGATCGGCGCCGAGCTGGTCAAGGAAGTCGCCAAGAAGACGGACGACGTCGCCGGCGACGGTACGACCACCGCCACCGTTCTCGCCCAGGCGCTCGTCCGCGAGGGCCTGCGCAACGTGGCCGCCGGTGCGAACCCGATGGCCCTCAAGCGCGGTATCGAGAAGGCCGTCGAGGCCGTCTCCGCCGCCCTGCTGGCGCAGGCCAAGGATGTCGAGACCAAGGAGCAGATCGCTTCGACGGCCTCCATCTCCGCCGCCGACACCCAGATCGGCGAGCTCATCGCCGAGGCCATGGACAAGGTCGGCAAGGAAGGCGTCATCACGGTCGAGGAGTCGCAGACCTTCGGCCTGGAGCTCGAGCTCACCGAGGGCATGCGCTTCGACAAGGGCTACATCTCGGCGTACTTCGCCACCGACATGGAGCGCATGGAGTCGTCCCTCGACGACCCGTACATCCTGATCGTCAACTCCAAGATCGGCTCGGTCAAGGACCTGCTGCCGCTCCTGGAGAAGGTCATGCAGTCCGGCAAGCCGCTGCTGATCATCGCCGAGGACGTCGAGGGCGAGGCGCTCTCCACCCTCGTCGTCAACAAGATCCGCGGCACCTTCAAGTCCGTCGCCGTCAAGGCCCCGGGCTTCGGCGACCGCCGCAAGGCCATGCTCGGCGACATCGCCATCCTCACGGGCGGCACGGTCATCTCCGAGGAGGTCGGCCTCAAGCTCGAGAACGCCGGTCTCGACCTGCTCGGCCGCGCCCGCAAGGTCGTCATCACCAAGGACGAGACCACCATCGTCGACGGTGCCGGTGACAGCGACCAGGTCCAGGGTCGCGTCAACCAGATCCGCGCCGAGATCGAGAACTCCGACTCGGACTACGACCGCGAGAAGCTGCAGGAGCGCCTGGCGAAGCTCGCCGGCGGTGTTGCGGTCATCAAGGCCGGAGCCGCGACCGAGGTCGAGCTCAAGGAGCGCAAGCACCGCATCGAGGACGCCGTTCGCAACGCGAAGGCGGCCGTCGAAGAGGGCATCGTCGCCGGTGGCGGCGTGGCCCTGCTGCAGGCCTCCTCGGTCTTCGACAAGCTGGAGCTCACCGGCGACGAGGCGACCGGCGCCAACGCCGTCAAGCTCGCGCTGGAGGCCCCGCTCAAGCAGATCGCCGTCAACGGTGGTCTCGAGGGTGGCGTCGTCGTGGAGAAGGTCCGCAACCTGCAGATCGGTTGGGGCCTGAACGCCGCGACCGGCGAGTACGTCGACATGATCGCGTCGGGCATCATCGACCCGGCGAAGGTCACCCGCTCTGCCCTGCAGAACGCGGCGTCGATCGCGGCTCTCTTCCTCACCACCGAGGCCGTCATCGCCGACAAGCCCGAGAAGGCCGGCGCCGCTGCCGGCGGCGGCATGCCGGGCGGCGACATGGACTTCTGATCCACCCCCGGGCTCCGGCCCGAAGGTAGATCGGCTGTTCTTCACGTACCGAGGGCGGCACCCCTTCCTGACGGAGGGGGTGCCGCCCTCGGGCGTTTCCGGCAGTCCTGGAAGGCGGTGGTGTCGATGGCGAAGCCGCCGTACACGTCCAGCCCGTCTTCGTCGCCGCAGCCCTCGACGCAGTGCCCCTGAATCCGCGCCTCGCCCCGGGCCGGCGGCGGGCAGACCGCCGTGCCCGGCCTGTGGGACGGGCCGCCGTGGCCCTGCGAGCTTTGGTTGACTGCTGGCATGACTGATGTGTTCGTCAAGATCTGCGGGCTCAAGACCGCGCACGACGTCGAGGTGGCCGTGGCCGCCGGAGCCGATGCCGTCGGCTTCGTCTTCGCGCCCGGGAGCCCGCGTACGGTCGATGCCGCCACCGCGCGGGCGCTGGCCGCGGGGGTGCCGGACGGGGTGCTCACCGTAGGGGTGTTCCGGGGGCAGTCCGTCGCCGAGGTGCGGCGGTTCGCGGAGGAGAGCGGCGTACGGGGCGTGCAGCTGCACGGCGAGGAGGGCCCGGAGGACTTCGCGGCGCTGCGCGCCGAGGGCCGCACCCTGCTGCGGGCGACGGCGCAGCACGTGGAGCGCTGCGGGGAGTACGGCGAGGACATGCTGCTCCTCGACGCCCCGGACCCCGGCTCCGGCAAGCCGTGGAACTGGGGTTCGCCGGAGTTCGACGCCCCCGCGGGCCGCTGGCTCCTGGCGGGCGGGCTGACACCGGCCAACGTGGGCGAGGCCGTCACGGTCACCGGCGCGTGGGGCGTGGACGTGTCCAGCGGCGTGGAGAGCGAGCGCGGGGTCAAGTCCCCGGACCTCATCCGCGCCTTCATCGCGGCCGCCCGGGGCGCGAGGCCCCGCCGGGGCTGAGGGGCGGAGCCGGTCTCTTCAGCCACCGGGCATGGGTGACGCGGTCCGGGTGCTTTCAGCCGTCCGGCGTTCGAGGACGGACCGGGGTCCGGGGCTGAGCCCCAGGGTGGTCCGGGCGCAGCCCGGTACTTCTCCCAGCCCGTCCGGGAATGGAGGACCGGGTCCGGGCAGCGCCCGGGTCCGGGCAGCGCCGGGGCCGGGCGTGTGGATCCGCTGCGCCGTCCGGCCGCTCACCGCAGGTGTCGCCGCGGATCGGGGCCCGCGGAGTGGTCGGCTGTGCGACGGCCCATCGCCCCGCATCGAAAGGTGGTATCCGGTGAACCGAGTACGGTTCCTCGCCGCGGTCGTCCCGTCCCTGCTGGTGGCCGCGCTCGCCGGAGCCGTCGCGGCCGCGCCGGCCGCGGCCGATCCGCTGCCGAAGCCCCCGCAGCCCGTCCCGCACTGCTTCGGATCCGACGGGACGGACCTCAACGAGCTCTACGACGTCACGCTGCGCATCGTGGGTCCGCCCGCCTGCCGTGAGATCTACGCCAAGGAGAAGTGGGTCCGGACCGCGCCCGGCTGGACCACGGCGGCCGGCGCCGGGGTGGCGGTCTATCCGGAGGGCTACGTGCCGTCCCGTCCCGATCCGATCGACGACTTCGACTCCAAGTTCGTCAGCGCCACCTTCGTCCTCGACATCGGCACACCGCAGGAGAAGCGCCGGACGTTCAAGAAGAAGGAGATTCTGCGGACCGGGTTCTTCGACGCGGACGGGCATCCGTTCTCGGCCGTCGTCTCGCCGCCCTTCAAGGCGCCGGACCTCGGCCCGCACACCCAAACCGTCTTCTTCACCCTGAAGGCCGAGCACTGTGACGGCCTCGGGACGGTCACGGAGGACAACTGCCTGCCGGGCGGCACCTTCGACTACACGGGCGACGTCCCCGTCACCGTGATCCCGAGGCCCGACCGCTAGGCCGTCAGGCGAGCGAGTCGATCCACGATCCAGCGCTCCAGGCGGCGCCCCTCCGAGGCCATCAGCTCCGGATCGCGGAAGGTGTTCGTGAGCAGCGAGACGCCCTGGTACGAGGCGATCAGGGCGACCGCGAGCTCGCGCGCGTCGGAGGTCCGGCCCAGCGTGAGGAACTGCTGCTCGGCCCAGTCGAGCAGCACCCGCATGACCTGGGCGAGGGACCGGTCGAGCTCGTCGTCGCGCTTATCCAGCTCGGAGGCGAGCGAGCCGGTGGGGGCAGCCGTAGCGGGCGGTGAGCTCGCGCTGCTCGACCCAGCCGGAGAGGAGGGCCTTGAGGCGGTCCGGCCGTCGAGCGGATCCTCGGCCGGGCCGGTTGCCGGGCCGGTTGCCCGGAGGGGTGAGGACGGGGCGAAGGGCGGGCAGTGCGGGCCTTCCGGCCCTCCGGCGGCGGACGTAGGTCCCTGTCCGTGGGCCTTCCGCCCCGGGGAGACTGCGCAGCATGGACACTCTGGATTCGGTGATCGTCAACGTCAACGATCACCTCTGGACCTACCTGCTGATTCCGCTGGTGGTCGGTGCGGGCCTGTACTTCACGGTCCGGTCCCGGGGTGTGCAGCTGCGCCTGCTTCCCGAGATGTTCCGGGTGGTGAAGGAGAAGACCCCGCCGCGCGCCGACGGCCGCAAGCAGGTCTCGTCCTTCGGCGCCTTCACGATCTCCGCCGCCGCGCGCGTCGGTACCGGCAACATCGCCGGTGTCGCCGCCGCCATCACCCTGGGCGGCGCGGGCGCCGTCTTCTGGATGTGGATGATGGCGCTGATCGGCGCCGCCTCCGCCTTCGTGGAATCGGCCCTCGCCCAGCTCTACAAGGTGCGCAATGCCACCGGCGCCTACCGGGGCGGCCCGGCGTACTACATGCAGCGGGCGCTCGGTAGACGCTGGCTCGGGGTGCTCTTCGCGGTGACGATCACCGTCACCTTCGGCTTCGTCTTCAACGCCGTGCAGTCCCACACCATCACCGCCGTCGCCTCCGGCTCACTGGCCGACGCGGACGGGTCGAACTGGTTCGGCCCCTCGCTCGGAGTGCTGCTGGCGGCCCTGCTGGGCCTGACCGTCTTCGGCGGGGTCAAGCGGATCTCGTCCGTCACCACCGTCCTGGTGCCGGTGATGGCGATCGTCTACCTGCTGCTCGGCGCGGCGGTGGTCCTCCTCAACGTCACCGAGTTCCCCCGGGTCGTCGCGGACATCGTCGGCGGCGCCTTCGGCTTCCGCGAGCTGGCGGCCGGCGGTATCGGCGCGGCCATCCAGCAGGGCATCCGGCGCGGCATGTTCTCCAACGAGGCGGGCCTGGGCTCCGCCCCGAACGCGGGCGCCGCCGCCGAGGTCTCGCACCCGGTCAAGCAGGGCCTCGTACAGTCCCTGGGCGTCTTCTTCGACACCCTCCTCGTGTGCACGATGACGGCCTTCATCGTCCTCGTCACCGACCCGGAGCTGTCGGGCCGCCAGGGCGCGGACCTGACGCAGACGGCGCTGAGCGACACGCTGGGCGCGTGGGCCGGGCACCTCCTGACCGTGGTGGTCTTCATGCTCGCCTTCAGCAGCATGATCGGGAACTACTACTACGGCGAGACCAACATCCAGTTCATCACCCGCAAGCGGTGGGTCCTGCCGGGATACCGGGCGCTGGTCCTGTCGGCGGTCGTCCTGGGCTCGCTGGGCTCGGTGTCGATCGTCTGGAACCTGGCGGACGTGTTCATGGGCTTCATGGCCCTGATCAACCTCGCCGCGATCATCCCGCTGTCGGCCATCGCCTTCCGCCTCCTGGACGACTACCTCGCCCAGCGCCGGGCGGGCCTGGAGCCGCTCTTCACCCGGGACCGCATGCCGGACCTGAAGGGCGTCCAGTGCTGGGACCCGGTCCGCACGACGGTCCCGTCGTCGGCGGCTCCGGAACGGGTGTAACGGGGCCCATCGGCGCGGAGGTTACTGCGTGCGCCACTCGATCGTGCTCGTCGTGGAGATCACCTCCAGGAGCAACGCCGAGGACGACCGGACTCCCGGAGCCCTTCGCGCTGACGCTGGACACGGGCGGCTTCCCTCATTGACCCGGGGCAGGTCGGGGCCGGGCTAGAAGGCCGGGCCGGAGACGGCGACCGGTCCGTCCTCCTCGACCGATGTGACGACCGCCGTCGCCCGCAGGGACTCGACCTGGTCGGGGGAGAGGCGGGCGCTGAAGCCGTTCAGGGCGTGGCGGTAGACGTGGAGCGGGGTGATCCCGTAGGCGTCCGCGACGGCGGCGGGGTCGAGGCCGCGGTGCACGGTGACGATGTACGTCGGCCAGTCGGCCGGGGCCGTACGGGACGCGGGAGCCGCGGGGCCGGTGGCGGGGGCGAGCGGGGCGGCGTGCGCGGGCAGGGCGGCCGCGGCGGCCAGGGCGAGGGCGGCGAGGGTCGTCGGCAGGGTCCAGCTCGTACGAGTGCGCATGGGGGCGAGGCCACCACGTAGGGCCCGCCCGGTCAACGACGCGCGGCGGCGCGGCGGCCGCGGGCGGTGGTGAACGGGGAGAACCGTGCGTGCGCCCCTCGCCGGATGCCCGCGCGGCGGCTTCCGTACGGGTGAACCTGCCGCTGCGCGCCGCCCCGGAGCGAGATCGTCCGCGCAGGTCGGGGGAGTGCGGGGGGAGCACGGGGGAGTAGGGGACGGAACTTTCTTCAGTCGGCACGGGGACCAGTTCGCAGCGGGCTGCCGCGCGGCCGGACGGCGGGACGATCCGGTCAAGGCCCCGGGCCGGCCCGCCGATGAAGGGGAGAGCCGCGCTCCGGGACGGGCTGCGCGTCAGCGTCCCCGCCGACCGGGGGCGGCTGCCGCATGCCGCCCTCCACCCTTCGGAGTCCCCTCGATGCCTTCCATGTCCTCCATGTCCTCGACGTGCTCGAAGTCCCTGCGCCCGCTCGCCCGCGCCGCCACCGCCGCCCTGCTCGCCCTCATCCCGGTCGCCGCCGGCACCGCGTCCGCCGCCGCGCCGGAGCCCACCCCGGTCCCGCTGACCGTCTCGGCCCACGCCATCCCCGGCCAGTACATCGTGACGCTGGAGCCGGGCTACGACCCGGCCAAGGTGGCGGAGCGGCTGGGCCTCAAGCCGAAGTTCCTCTACACCCGGGCCATGAACGGCTTCGCCGTCCCCATGACCGCGCTCCAGCTGGAGATCGCCCGCGTCAGTCCGGGCGTGAAGTCGGTCGAGGCGGACGCGAAGGTCTCGGCCCCGTCGAGGGTGCCGACGACGGCCGCCGCCCTGCGCGGGCCGTCCGCCTCCTGGGGGCTGGACCGGATCGACCAGAAGGAACTGCCGCTCGACAACACCTTCACCACCCAGGGCAACGGCGCCGGGGTGACCGCGTACGTCCTCGACACGGGCATCGACTACAAGCACGACGAGTTCGGCGGCCGGGCCACTTTCGGCTTCGACGCGATCAAGGACGGCCGCGACGGCCAGGACTGCAGCGGCCACGGCACGCACGTGGCGGGCACGATCGCCGGCACGACGTACGGGGTGGCGCGCAAGGCCTCCTTGGTCAGCGTCCGCGTCCTCAACTGCGAGGGCACGGGCGACTTCTCCGGGATCATCGCGGGCCTGGACTGGGTGGCCAGGAACGCCAAGCAGCCCGCGGTCCTCAACGGCTCCCTCGGCGGCGACAAGTCCACGGTCCTCAACGACGCGGCGGACGCCGTCACGGACGCGGGCGTCCTGCCGGTCTTCGCGGCGGGCAACTCCGCGAAGGACGCCTGCGGCGTCTCGCCCGCGTCGGCGGGGAAGGTGGTCACGGTCGCGGCGAGCAACCAGTGGGACGAGGAGACCAGCTTCTCCAACTGGGGCGGGTGCGTGAGCCTGTACGCCCCCGGAGAGGCGATCGTCTCCGCGAAGCTGGGCGGCGGCAGCCTGGCCGAGAACGGCACGTCCATGGCCGCACCGCACGTCGCGGGCGTGGCCGTCCTCTACAAGCAGGCGAACCCGGCCGCGACGCCGCAGGACATCGCCGCATACCTGGACGACGAGTCCACGAAGGACGTCCTGAAGAGCGTCAGCACGTCCTCTCCGAACCGTCTGCTGTTCACCAACGGCCTCTGACCCCACAGCCGGACGGCGCGAGGGGCCGCGGCGCTCACGCGGCGGCGCGGTTCCAGCGCATCCGCGACCACGGCAGGGCCAGGTCGCTCCGGTCGGTCACCTCGCGCGGGGCGAGGTCGGCGATCGGCGCGGCCTCGCGGTGCCTCGCGTAGACGGTGTCGACGTAGCGGTGGCCCGTGTCGGGGGCGATGAAGAGGACCGTGCGGTGGGGTGAGCGCTCGCGCTCGTGGCGGGCCGCGAGGTAGCCCGCGCCGGTCGAGAGCCCGGCGAAGACCGCGTGCCGCCGCAGCAGGTCGACGCTGCCGGCGAGGGCGGCCTCGAAGGAGACCCAGTGCAGGGTGTCGTACAGCGCGTGGGAGACGTTCCCGAAGGGGATGGAGCTGCCGATCCCCGCGATGATCATCTCGGTGTCGGAGACGTGCTCGGAGCCGAAGGTGACGCTGCCGTACGGCTGGACGCCGACGAGCTCGACATCGGCCGTGCCGGCGCAGTCGCCGGTCCCCTCGCGGAGGTAGCGGGTCAGGGCGCCGGTGGACGCGCCCGAGCCGACCCCGCCGACGACGGTGAGCCCGTCCGTGCCGGTGGCCTCGCGGATCCGGTCGGCGATCGCGCGGTAGCCGAGGTAGTGGACGTCGTCGTGGTACTGGCGCATCCAGTGGTACTCGGGGTGTGCGGCGAGGATCTCGTGGATCCGTTCGACCCGCCGCTTCTGGTCGAGCTTCAGGTCGCTGCACGGCTCCATCTGCTCCAGCGTCGCCCCGAGGACCGCCAGCTGGGTCCGCAGCGTGTGGTCCACCGTGGCCGAGCCGACGATGTGGCAGCGCAGGCCGTACCGGTGACAGGTCAGGGCCAGGGCGTACGCGTAGATGCCGCTGGAGCTGTCCAGCAGGGTGTCCCCGCGGCGCACGACGCCGGTGTCGAGCAGGTGGCGTACGGCCGCGAGGGCGGAGACCACCTTCATCGTTTCAAAGCGCAGGCAGACGAGCCGGTCGTCGAGGCGTATCAGGTCCGGCCGGCCGATCGACTCCGCGATGTGCTGGTCCATGGTTCGGGATCTCCTTGGGCAGGGGGTCTGTGGTTCCGGCGAAGGTCGTGAAGGTGCGGGTGGCGGGGATGCCGTGGGCCTCCAGGGCGCGCAGGCAGCCGCGGACGCGGCGGCGCAGCCCCGGTACGGCCGGATCGAAGAGCACGCCCGCCACCGCGCCGCTGTGCGCGATCTGCACGCCGACCGCCCCGACCCGGCGGGCGAGGGCGGCCAGCGCGTCGAACTCCGGGTGGCCGAGCACCCGCTGGCCGCGCCGCGCGCTGGCGGTGGCGACCGCGCCGAGCAGCTCCGTGTCGCCGGTTGCCACGGCCCGGCGCAGCAGGGCGCGCAGCCGCTCGTAGGCCCGTACGTCGCCGTCCCCGACGTCGGCCGCCGGCAGGGACAGGGTGTCGACGGGGGCGCCCCCGCCGAGGGCGCAGCCCACCACGACCAGCGGCGGCAGGGCCGGGCCGAGGACCTCCAGGACGCGGCCCTCCCGCTGGGCGAACAGCACCGGGCGGCCGCCCAGCATCAGCGGGTCGGAGGCGAGTTCGGCCCGTACGGCCAGCCCGGCGACCGTCGAGGGGTCCAGCCGCAGCCCGTACGAGTCCGCGACCGCGCGCACGGCTGCGATCACGTCGCTGCTGGAGCTGCCCATGCCCAGGCCCACCGGTATCTCGCCGGTGAGCCGCAAGTCCCCGCCGCAGGGCGGCTGGCCGGTCCGCCGCGCGCACTCGGCGACCGCGAGGGCCGCGGCCCGCGCCGCCTTCGTACGGTCGGCGGGTGCGACGGTGAGGGCCCCGGGCACCGCGCCGGGACGGCGGACGAAGGCGGCGCTGCTGCCGGGGCCCGCCATGGGGAGGGTGACCAGTCCGGCGCACCGGTGCCCCGCGCCGTCGAGGAAGACGCCCTGGAGGATCTCGCCGTGGTGGCAGGGGGCCTGCCCGGTGCCGGCGGGGAGGTCCCCGGCACCGGGCACGGCCGGTCGGGCGGCGGCGCGGGCGGCGCGGGGAGCGCCGGGCATCACGCGCCGCCCGCCGTCCGGTAGCGGTACAGGACCGTCTCCTCGGCGCTGAACTGGGAGAAGGGGAAGGGCTCCGCGGACAGGGCGGTCACCCCGGAGCCGAGGAAGGCGCGGGCCACGGCGCTGCCGGTCTGCGCGTAGACGACCAGCGGGATGCCCCGGGACCGGCAGCGCTCCAGGATGGTGTCGAAGGAGCCGTTGCTCAGGGTCATTCCGGTGGCGACGACGGCCTGCGCGCGCTCCAGTACCTCGTGCATGTCATCGGTGACCGGGTCGCCCCACTGGGTGGCCTTGAGATTGAGGTCGCACGGCAGGGGCCGGCCGCCGCGCTCGCGGATCGCCGCCACCAGCGGGTTGACGACGCCGATGAGTCCGACCTCGGCGCCCTCCTCGATGTCCAGCAGTCCGGCGATGGCCGCGTCGCGGGCCCTGGCGCGGGTCTCCGGGGTGCCGGTGGGGAGGGTGACGGGTTCGGCGTCGCCCTCCTCGGCCGCCACGCGGTGCGGGCGGGTCTCGGAGAGGTAGGCGTCGAGGGCGGCGATCCGCAGCGGGCGCGGGGCCTCGCGCAGGAGGACGTCGAGCGGGGTGCCGGAGGAGTCGCGGCAGATCGACGGGTCGATCTCGCCGGCCTCGAAGGCACAGCCGCCGAAGGAGCCGCCGAGGCGGACCAGGACGTACTGGTTGAGGTAGGTGGTGTCGCCGCCGGCCAGGCGGGTGCCGTGGTGGATCCAGAACACGCTGGTCGCGACGAGTCCGGAGGGCAGCGGGCCGTGCTCGCCGGCCAGTACGGCCTCGATGAGCGCGTCGACGGAGGGGGTGACGGAGGGGGTGAGGGACGGGGTGAGGGACGGGGTGACGGACGGTGCGGGGGTGTTCGGTGTCATGGGTTTCCTCTTCACAGGGCGGGTCGGGGTGCCGGCGTCGGTGTCTGCGTCCGCGCGCCGAGCGGTCCGCGGTAGCTGACCTGGAGGTGTCCGAGGCCGTCGGCGGTGAGTTCGGCGTCCACCTCGAAGACCTCGGCGAGCCGCTGGGCCGTCAGGACGGCGGCGGGCGGGCCGGACGCGATCAGGCGGCCGTGGTGCAGGAGCAGCAGCCGGTCGCAGTACCGGGCGGCGAGGGACAGGTCGTGCAGCGCGACCAGGACCGTCTGGCCGGTGCCGGCCAGCAGTTCCATCAGTTCGAGCTGGTGCTTCACGTCGAGGTGGTTCGTGGGCTCGTCGAGCAGGAGCCCGGACGGCTGCTGGGCCAGGGCGCGGGCGAGGTGGGTGCGCTGGCGTTCGCCGCCCGACAGCGCCTTCCAGGGGCGGCCGGCGAGCGCGGTGAGTCCTACGCGTTCCAGCGCGGCGGCGACCACGGCCCGGTCGGTCGCGTCGGGCCCGCGCCAGCGGTCGCGGAACGGGGTCCGTCCCAGGCCCACGATGTCGGCGACGGGCAGATCGCTGTCCGCGCCCGCGTCCTGCGCGACGAAGGCGACGTGCCGGGCGATCCTGCGCGCGCTCCAGTCGCGTACGGACTCCCCGTCGTACCGGACCGCGCCCGCGTCGGGAGCCCGCAGGCCGGCCAGGCAGCGCAGCAGCGAGGACTTGCCCGAGCCGTTGGGGCCGAGCAGCCCGACGGTCTCGCCGGTGGCGATGTCGGCGCTGACCTCGCGCACGACCGGGGTGCCCGCCACGGACCAGCTCACGGCTTCGGCGGTGATCCTCACAGCTCACCCCGCTTGCGCAGGACCAGGAGGAAGATCGGTACGCCGAGCAGCGCGGTGATCACGCCGACGGGAACCTCGCGCGCGCCGAAGGCGATCCGCGCCAGGGCGTCCGTCCACACCAGGAACACCGCGCCCGCCAGCGCCGTGTACGGGAGCAGCACCCGGTGCAGCGGTCCGACGAGGAACCGCGCCCCGTGGGGGACGATCAGCCCGACGAAGCCGATGGCGCCTACGGTGGCCACCGCCACCGCGGTCAGCACGGCGGTGACCACGAGCAGCAGCATCCGCGTGTGCCGTACCTCGATTCCGAGGGAGGCGGCGGTGTCGGTGCCGAAGGCGAGTCCGTCGAGGGCGTTGGAGCAGAGCCAGGCCGCCGCCAGGCCCAGCGGAGTGACGAGCGCGCAGACGGCGACGGTGTCCCAGCGGGCCGGTGCCATGGAGCCCAGGAGCCAGTGGGTGACGGCCCGCGTGGTGTCCGCGTCCGCCGAGGCCATCAGGACGAGCGAGGTCAGCGCGGTGAAGAGCTGCCCGATGACCACGCCGGTGAGGACGATGCGGACCGAGTCCAGACCGGTGCGCCGCAGGAGCAGCAGGAGCAGCCCGAAGGAGAGCAGCGCGCCCGCGAGCGCTCCGCCGGTGACGCCGAGGGTGTTGGCGCCGATCCCGAGGACGACCACGGTGACGGCTCCCGCGGACGCGCCCGAGGAGACGCCGAGCAGGTAGGGGTCGGCGAGGGTGTTGCGGGTGACGGCCTGGAGCACCGCTCCGCACACGGCGAGCGAGGCTCCGACGAGGGCGGCCATCAGCACGCGGGGCAGCCTCAGGTCCCAGACGAGCGAGTCCAGCAGCGGGGGCAACGGCTGCACGTCCAGGCCGAGTCGGGCACCGAAGACGCGGGCGAGGCCGGTCCAGCCCACGTCGGCGGCGCCGATGCGCACGGCTGCCGCCACCGAGGCGGCGAGGACGGCCGCGGCGAGGAGGAAGAGGCCCGCCCCGGCCGCCGGGGACCGGCGGGCGGCCGGGCCCGCCGGGGCCACCGGATCGGCGGCCGCCTTACCGGTGGCCGGCGGATCGGCGGCCGCCCGCCCGGTGGCCGGCGGATCAGCGGACATATCCGAGGTCCTTCATGCCGGCCGCCAGCAGTCCCAGGGCGTGCACGGAGCGCACCGAGGGGTCCAGTTCGATGCCGGGCACTTCGAGGATCTTGTTGTCGCGGACGGCGGCGAGCTTGGAGACGACCGGGTGCCCGGTCATGGTGGCGCGCTTCTCGGCGGCGCTGTCGCCGGGCCGCCCGCGCTCGGACAGGTCGCCGATCACGATGAAGTCGGGGTCGCGCTCGGCGACTTCCTCCCAGGAGACCTCCGGCCAGTCCTCGTCGACGTCGTCGAAGGCGTTCTTCGCGCCGACGATCCGGCTCATCTCGCTGGGCAGGCCGGTCCTGCCCGCCACGTACGGCATGCCGTTGAAGACGGAGTAGAGGTAGACGACGGTGGGCCGGTCGGCGCCCCCGGTGCCCCCGGTGAGTTTCGAGGCGGTCTCCCCTGCCTTGGCGACGGCGGTGCGCTGGTCGGCGACGAGCTTGCCGGCCCGCTCCTCGGCGCCGAAGACCTTGCCGAGGTTCTCGTAGTCGGAGAAGAGGAGCTCGAAGGGGGTCCGGCCGGCCGGGTTCTGTGCGGGGCAGTCCACGGCGCTGACGAAGGTCGGGACCTTGAGGGCGTCCAGTTCCTCGCGGGTGCCGGCCCGGTCCTTGGTGAAGAGGTCCGCGGAGCCGCCGACGACGAAGTCGGGTGTGGCGGAGCGCAGTTGCTCACCGGTCGCGATCTTCGGGGCGATGACCGGGATCTTGGCGTACGCGGCTTCGTAGGGGGCGGGGATCTTCGTCTTGAGGTTGGCGGTTCCCGCCATCGAGTCCTGGAGTCCGAGTTCGAGCAGGGTCTCGGTCGAGGTCTGGTCCAGGGCGACGGCCCGCTTCGGCGGCGCGGCGAAGGTCGCCTTGCGGCCGCAGCTCGTCAGGGAGGACGACGGGGCGGCCGCGGTGCCGGGTTCGGCGTCCGGGGAGGAGTCGTTGCCGGCGGGTGCGGCGCAGGCCGCGGTGGCGAGGGCGATGGTCAGGGCGATGCCGAGGCGAGCGGGGTGGCGCATGGGTTCTCCGGTCTGGGCAGGGCGGGTGTGGGCGCGTGTGGGCGTTGTCGTGCACCGGGCAAGAGCGCCGCGTTCGAAGGGTACTGTAATGGTATTCATTTTCATTAAGAAACCCCGGGGCGGTTCGTCGAGCCCCCACCCCACCCCCAAGGAGCAATCCCACCGTGGCGACCACACCTATGCCCCCGGCAGCCAAGTCCGTTGACCCGCCAGCGCGTTCGATCCTTCTCGACGTCCCGTTCCTGCGCCTGTGGGCGGGCACCACCGCCTCCGGTCTCGCGACCTGGGCCCTGCCCTTCGTCCTCGGGCTCGCCGTCCTCCACCGCGACCTGAGCGCCGCCGGCCTCGGCCTCGTCCTCGCCGCGCGCACGGTCGGCTTCCTCGCCGCCGTCACCGTCGGCGGCGTCCTGGCCGACCGGCACTCCCGCCGCGCGGTCGTCCTCTGGTCGGCCCTGGCGGCCGCGGTCGCAGCCCCCCTCCTCGCGGCCGGGCTGGGCCGCTCGCTCCTGCTGATGACGGCCGCAGCCGCCCTCGCCGGAGCCGGACAGGGCGCCTGCCGACCGGCGTTCCAGGCCCTGACCGCCGAGACCGTCGACCCCGGGCGCCGCCAGCAGGCCAACGCCGCCATGACCATGGCCGTACGCGGTTCCACGCTCGCGGGACCGGCCCTGACCGCGCTGCTCGCGGCCTTCCTCGACGTCTGGACCCTGCTCCTCGGCATCGGCCTGCTCTGGCTGGTCGCCGCGCTGGTCCCGGGCACGGGCCAGGGGGCCGCCCCCGCGGTGGATGCCGCCGCCGGGCCGGCGCCGCGCGCGCGTTTCCGTACCGAGTTCCTGGAGGGCGTACGGGAAGCACGCCGCCATCCCTGGTTCCTCGCCGGACTGGCCGCGCTCGTCGCGGTCATCGCCCTCGGCTACTCCGCCACCAGCGTCGCCCTGCCCCTGATCAGCCGGGACCGCTACGACAGCGAATGGGTGCTCGCCGCGGCCATGACGGCGTACATAGTGGGCGCCCTCGGCGGAGCCCTGCTCATCGCCCGCTGGCGGCCGCGCTCACAGGGGTGGGCCGCCTTCGCGGGGCTCGCGGCGTACGGGTTCGCCCCGCTGAGCCTGATGCTGCCCGTGCCCCCGGGGGTGGTCGTCGCCGCCTACGCCGTCGCCGGGATCGGGATCGAGCTCTTCAACGTGCCCTGGTTCACCGCCACCCAGCGCGAGGTCGCCCCGGACCGGCTGGCCCGCGTCTCCTCGCTGGACTTCCTCGTCTCCTACGGCCTGGCCCCCGTCGGCCTCGCCCTGATCGCCCCTGCCATCGACGCCTTCGGCGTCACGCCCGTCCTCGGCGTCTGCGCGGCCGCGTGCTTCCTCGTACCGGCGGCGGCGGCCCTGGTGCCGACCGCGCGGCACTTCGCGCGGACGGCGCCGGAGGCGCGGGCGGACACGCCCTAGAACCAGGGGCGGGCGTCGGGTGTGGGCAGCGGGCGGAGCGTCGGCCAGCGTGCGAGGAGGCGGTCGGCCAGGTCGGAGCTGAGACGGCCGAGAGCGTGCAGGTGGTCGTGGTCGCGGGTCATGCCGGCGACCACGCCCAGGCGGTGGACGAGTCGCTCGCGGGCGGTGACGTAACCCCACTCGAAGTCCTCGACGGGCACCCGGGCGAGCTGGTCGGCCGTCCCGCGGTGGGCCCGCTCGACGAGCGCGTCGCCCTGGATCAGCCAGCCCGCGCACGCGTCGGCGAGGTCACCCGGCACGTCCCTCCCGGTGAGACCGCGCCAGGTGGACCGGTAGACGTCCTCGACCTCGGTGAGGGGGGCCGCGGTGACCGACAGGGCACACCAGCAG
The DNA here is from genome assembly GCF_040612195.1 of Streptomyces sp. NPDC006450. NCBI lineage: Bacteria > Bacillati > Actinomycetota > Actinomycetes > Kitasatosporales > Streptomycetaceae > Streptomyces > Streptomyces sp. NPDC006450. Next base: position 105,255 of record NZ_JBEXPT010000008.1, read on the forward strand.
GTGGGGAAGCCGATGCGGAAGTAGGCCAGTTCGACCAGGCCGTTGCCGAGCGAGGCCCGCTCGAAGTCGACGAAGCGGATGCCGTCGGCGTTGCGCAGGTCATTGCCGGGGCAGGGGTCGCCGTGCAGCAGTGAATGGTGCGGGGTCGGGTCCAACCGCTTCAGTAGCCCGCCGAGTTCATCGGGGACCGTGGACGGTACGGGCACGTCGAGCGCCCTGGCCAGGGCGAGGAAGGACTCCGCGTCGCCGGCCGTGGGCCCCGACGAGGCCGGCAGGGCGCCCGCGTCGGCGGGCCCGGTCAGGGAGTGCAGCCGCGCGAGCGACTCGGCGTACGCGGGCATCCAGTCGCCCGTCTCGCCGAGGTCGGCCAGGTACTCCAGGACGATCACGCGGGAGGGCGGATCCGTGGCGAGCACCGCGGGAGCCACGGCGGGTCCGGAGCCCCGCCCCGCCAGGCGCAGCCCGGCGAGCTCCCGCGCGAAGCGGGCGTCCGCGTCGGCGGCGGTGTCCCCGGCGTCGGTGATCTGCTTGACGATCACCGGCTGCCCGTGGGCGGGCTGCACCCACCACACCCGTGACCGCGGACTGCTGTCGAGGAGCTTGCTCTCCTTGGGGGTGCCCACGGTGGAGAGCAGCGCCTCGCTGAACGGAAGCCTGTTCGACATGCCGACGAGCGTAGCCCCAGGGGCCTCAGTTGAGGGCGGAGATAAAGGCGGACCAGGCGGGGGCGCCGAAGGTGAGGTGGGGGCCGTCGGGGACCTTGGAATCGCGGACGGGGACGATGCCGGGGTGGCCGTCGGAGACTTCGAGGCAGTCGCCGCCGTCGCCTGCGCTGTGGGTGGACTTGCGCCAGGTGGCCATCTCCAGGCAGTCGCCGCCGTCACCGCCGCTGTAGCTGGATTTGTGCCATGTGGCAGTCGAGATGTCGTACTCAGGCCTGCTCGTCATGTGCGTAATCCTCCGCCACCGATTCGATCAAGGCCAGTGATTCACGTGGTGCCAGCGCACTGGCGGTGAGGAGATCGTAGGTCAGGAAATGGCGCGCCACCGTGGCTGGATCGTCTAGGAGAAGCCCTGTTGTGTGGCCTGCGAGATAGGCGAGCGGGGGTGCGTCTTCGAACGACATCAGCTTGAGCGGGCCGTCCATGGTCGCGTGAGCGCCCGCACTGAACGGGAGTACCTGGACGATGATCCGATGCGACCGGATCAGGTCCGCAAGGTGCCGCAACGCCTCGGCCATCACCGACCGGCTCCCGATGACCCGGCGCAGCACCGCCTCGTCGAGCACGCACCACAACAACGGGGTTGTTGGGTCTGCGAGGAGGGCCGCGCGGGCCAGCCGGGCTTCGACCAGGGCGTCGATGGCTGCCTCCGTCGCCGTCGGCTGGTAGGCGCGGAAGACGGCTCGGGCGTAGGCCTCCTTCTGGAGGAGGCCCGGGATCAGCAGGGGCGCGTACTCCCGGATGGCCTTCGCCAGGCCCTCGGCCTCGGCGGCCTCCGTGAAGTGGTCGGGGTACTTGAACTTCGTCACGGCTTGGCAGTTGCGGGTGAAGAAGTCGTCCGTACCGAGGATGGTGTCTATCTGGCGGCCCAGTTCCACCGTCATCCGGCGCGTACCCGCTTCGAGTTGGCCGATGAAGGAGCCGCTGACGAAGAGGGGCTCGCCGAGTTTGTCCTGACTGAGGCCGGCCCTTTTGCGGGCCACGCGCAGTTCGGCGCCGAGCATGGTGCGGGGTGAGGAGAACGGGTCGACGTCTCCGGAATCGGGCACGGCAACTCCCCTGACAACAGGTGCGGGTGTTGGAGTCTGGCCCTTGAAGGCTAGCCAGCCCGTCGCCACTCTGAGTACTGAACTCAACTACTCAGAGCGAAAGGTGACATTGCAAATGGTGCTCACGCCGAAGGAACGGATGCTGGCGGCCGAGGAGGCCGTGGGGCAGTTGAAGGCGGCGCTGACGGACGTCGGGGTGGTGTTCCCCTCGCTCGGGGTGGACGGGGTGTCCGCGGCGGGATCGTACGGGCTGCCGCTGGTCGACCTGGGGCGCTGCAACCTGGACACCGCGCTACGGCTGGCCGCCGTACTGCACGAGCGGGCCCACCCCTGAGGGATCGTCGAGGCGGACGGTCAGGCGCGGGAGGAACCAGCCGATGAGCGGGCCCGTGCACAGGGCGACCAGCACGGTGCCGAGGCCGAGGGTGCCGCCGAGCAGCCAGCCGAGCCCGGCCACGGACACCTCGATGCCGGTGCGCACCACCGCGACGGGCAGGCGGGTGAGCCGGACGAGTCCGGTCATGATGCCGTCGCGCGGGCCCGAGCCGAACTGCGCGCCGAGGTAGAGCGCGTCGAAGAAGCCGAGGGCGACCAGGCCGAGGGCGAGGTACGCGAGTGAGGCGACCGTTCCCTCGGGGGCGGGGAGCACGGCGGCGGTGGCGTCGGCGGCGAAGCCCACGATCGCGACGTTGAGGACGGTGCCGAGCCCGGGGAGCTCGCGCAGCGGGATCCAGGCGAGGAGCACCAGGAGCGAGATCAGGTTGGTGGCCCAGCCGAAGGAGATGCCGAGGGACTTGGCCGTGCCGTCGGTGAGCACGCTCCAGCTCGCCGTGCCGAGGCCGGACTCGACGAGCACCATGACGGCGGCGCCGTAGCCCGCGAGGCCGAGCAGGAGTTGGGGGACGCGGCGCGCGGTGCGACCCGCCCGGAGCTGGGCGAAGGCGTTCATGCGGGGCGGGTGGGCGGCGGGAGCGGGAGCGGGGGCAGGTGCGGGTGCGGGAGCGGGAGCGGGGTGGGGCATGGGTTCAGCCTCAGGCGGATCTGGACCTGGATTCCATAGCCAGATTGCTTAGCCTGGTCCGATGAAGATCAGCGCGCACGCGGTCGGACGCATGGTGGGGACCTGGCAGGAGGGGTCCGGGCCGGCGCACCAGCGGCTCTCCGACCGGCTGCGGCTGCTGATCCTGGACGGGCGGCTCTGCCTCGGGGCGGCGCTGCCGGGCGAACGCGATCTGGCCACGGCGCTCGGTACGAGCAGGACCACGGTCGGAGCCGCGTACCGCACGCTGGTGGACCACGGGTACCTGGCCACCAGGGAGCGCGCGAGGGCCACCGTACGGCTCCCGCACGAGGACCCGGCGCCCGCCCGACGCCGGGCCGGGACGGACGCGGAGGCCATCGACCTGTCCTTCGCCGCGCCGCCCGCGCCCTCCGAGATCCTCCACGCCGCTTTCGCGACGGCGCTGGAGCGGCTGCCGCTGCACTTCGAACGGCACGGGTACGACCGGTACGGCACGGTGGAGCTGCGCGAGGCGGTTGCCGGGTGGTACGGGCGCCGGGGGCTGCCCACTTCCCCCGACCACGTCATGATCACCAATGGTGCGCAGCACGCGATCGGTCTGCTCGCGCGCACGCTGCTGTCGCCGCGCGACTCGGTGCTGATCGACCACCCCACCTATCCGCACGCGATCAGGGCGTTCACCGACGCGCGGGCCCGGCTCCTGCCGGTGGCGGTGGGCCCGTCCGGCTGGGACGTGCCACAACTCCTCGCGGCGTCACGGTCCGCGCAATTGGCCTACCTGATCCCGGACTTCCACAACCCGACCGGGATGTACATGTCCGCGGGCGTGCGCCGGAGCCTGCGGCCGGCCTGCCCCACGATCATCGACGAGACCCTGGCCGACCTGGGGCTGGCGGCGGCAGGGGACGCGGACCCGGACCCGGACCCGGCCCTGGACCCGGCCCCGGACGCGGAGCCCTTCGCCGCCCACCACCCCACCGCCGTCAGCGTCGGCTCGGTGTCCAAGAGCATCTGGGGCGGCCTGCGCATCGGCTGGATCCGCGCCGTGCCCGCGCTGCTGGAGCGCGTCGCGCGGGCCCGCCCGGCGACGGATCTCGGTACCCCGGTGGTGGAACAGCTGGCCACGGCGGCACTCCTGAACGCCGGTCAGACGCGGCGGCCCGAGGCTCTCCGTCAACTGCGGGCCCAGCAGGACTCCTTGCTGGCAGCGCTGGCCGAGCACCTGCCGGAGGTCCACGCGCCGCGGGCGGCGGGCGGAGTGACGCTCTGGGCGCGGTTCCCGGAGCCGGTCGCCTCGCGGCTGGCGGCGATCGCGCCGGACCACGGGGTGACGATCGCGGCGGGGCCGCAGTTCGGGGTCGGCGGCGCGTTCGAACGCCACGTCCGCCTCCCGTACACGCTCCCGCCGCCCCGGCTCACCGAGGCCGTCCGACGCCTGGCGGCCGCCCACCGGGCCCTCACGGCGGGCGCCGCCGGAACCCACACCCCGGCCCCGGTGGCCTGAGCACCGTTGGGCCGTGACGGTGGCCGTCTCCGGCCGTTCGGGGGAACGACGGGGTCCGGTCCGGCCGTGCTGCCGCCCGGCGTGGGCATCGTGGGGGAAACGAAAGAGGGACGCGATGCCGCTCTATCTGTCGAGGTTCAGCTACACGCCGGAGACCTGGGCGAGGCTGATGGGCCACCCCGAGGACCGCGCGCAGGCCGCCCGGTCGTACATCGAGTCCGTCGGAGGGAAGCTGCACGGCTTCTGGTACGCCTTCGGCACGCACGACGGCTACAACCTCTGGGAAGCCCCGGACGACGTGTCCATGGCCGCGGTCGCCCTGGCGATCAGCGGGGGCGGTGCGCTCAGCTCGTTCGAGACGACCGTTCTGATGAGCGTCGAGGACACGCTGGAGGCCCTGCGCCGGGCCGAGCAGATCCGGTACCGGCCTCCGGGCGCGTCCGAGACGTCGTGAAGCCGGGGATCGGAGACCTCTAGACCTTCACGGCGGCGAGGCGCGTGCCGCACAGCGCGGTGCGGTTCTCGGGGTCGGAGGTGAGGACGGTGACCGGGCCGGGCGCCGCGAGTGCGGTGGCGACGAGCTCCGCCAGGTCGCTCGATGGGGTGACGGCCTGCCCTCAGTCCGTGCTCAGGCGGGCGTGGAGGTGTTCGTCGTGCCAGCCGTCCGCGTGGAGGAGGGCGCCGCGCATGGTGCCCTCCAGGGGGTAGCCGGCCTTCAGGGCGACGTGGCAGGAGGCCGGGTTGGCCACGGAGTGGGTGATGCGCACGCGGTGCAGGCCGAGTTCCCCGAACGCCCAGCGGGTCAGGACGGACAGGCCTTCGGCGGTGGCTCCGGCGCCGCGGCCGGCCGGGAGCAGCCAGTACATGAACTCGCCGCTGCCACCCGGCAGATCGAGGTCGGCGAGGCCGATCAGGCCGACCGCGGGGCCGCCGTCGGCGGCGCCGGGGGCGAGGGCCCAGACCGCCGAGCGTTCCGCGTGCCAGCGTTCGCGCCAGCGGGCGATGCGGGTGACGGCCCGCGCCTCGGTGAGGGGGTCGGGGCGGTTCCAGTGGCGGATGTCCGGATCGGCGTACGCGGCCACGAGCGCGGGGGCGTCGTAGGGCTCCCAGGGGCGCAGGTGCAGCCCGCAGGGGAGGGCGTACGAGGGCTGGTCGAGCGCGGCCATCCGGCCCGGCGGAACCACGGGCGGTATGGGGGCGATCGGGTGTTCGGTCGGCACGTTGGTCATCGGATCATGATCGCCCCATGGCGGAACGCAGGGGTGCCCGTGCCCGGGTGCACGGGTCCGCGGCGCGGAAGCGGGCGAGGAGTTCGCGGCCCTGGGGGGACTCGGGGTCGAAGAACTGCTGGTCCGGGCCGCGCGTGACGGACGGGCCGTGGAGGCGGGCCTCGTGGCAGTTGAAGCAGAACTGGACCTCGACCAGTGCGGTGGCGGTGACGGCTTCGGCGGGAAGCTGCATGTCCACAGTCTCCCCGCCGGTGTCATCGCCGGTCAGCCGGTCAGCCGGTCGGCCGGTCGGCCGGTCAGGCCAGCGCCGGTTCCTTCTCGGATTCGGGCTCGGGCTTCGGCTTGGCGGCCTGCGCCGGCTCCGTGTCCGGGCCGGTGTTGAAATCGGCCAGCATCTGCCGGGTGAAGCCGAAGAAGTAGGTGGCGGCGAAGCCCACGAGGTAGCCGACGGCCAGGCCGCCCGCGTAGATCGCGATGGTCGTCCCCATGCCCGACTTGCCGTCCAGCAGCGGGAACAGCGCCCAGCCCGAGGGGCCGATGGCGGTGGAGCCGAAGGCGGTGCCGAGCTGGTTGAAGAGGCCTACGAAGGCTCCGCCCGCGGCGCCGCCGATGCATGCGGTGATGAAGGGGCGGCCCAGGGGCAGGGAGACGCCGTAGATCAGCGGTTCGCCCACGCCGAGGAAGCCGGCCGGGAGGGCGGACTTGATGGTGGCGCGGATCGAGCGGTTGCGCGGGAGCTTGTAGTAGACGGCGATGGCCGCGCCGACCTGGCCCGCGCCCGCCATGGCGAGGATGGGGAGCAGGACGGTGTAGCCGGTCTGCTCGATCAGGGTGGTGTGGATGGGGATCAGGGCCTGGTGCAGGCCCAGCATGACCAGCGGGAGGAAGAGTCCGCCGAGGACCAGGCCGGCGAAGGCGCCGCCGGTGGCGAGCAGCCAGGTGGCGAAGGTGCCGATGGCGCTGGAGACCTCACCGGCGACGAACATCAGGCCGAAGAGGGTGACGAGGCCGGAGATCAGCACCGTGAGGGTGGGGGTGACCAGGACGTCGAGGGCCTCGGGGACCCACTTGCGGCACCACTTCTCCACCTGGACGGCGAGCAGCGCGGCCGCCAGTGCGCCGAGCACTCCGCCCTGGCCGGGGGAGAGCTGCTGGCCGAAGGCGTCGATCTTCGCGACGCCCGGGAAGACGATGATCGCGGCGACCGCGCCGCCGAGGACGGGCGTGCCGCCGAACTCCTTGGCCGTGTTGTAGCCGACGAAGACCGCGATCAGGGACATGAAGCCGCTCGCGATCGCGGCGAGTGCGGGGACCACGGCCGGCACCCAGCCCATGTTGGTCAGGAATCCGTTCAGCCCGGCGATGATGCCGCAGCCGATCAGGGCCGGGATCAGCGGGACGAAGATGTTCGCGATGCGCCGCAGGAACAGCTTGAAGGGGGTGGAGTTCTTCGCCTTCCGGGCGTTCTTGATGGCCGCGCCCTGGGCGGCGAGTTCCTCGGCGGTCACGGTGCGGCTGTCCGCCGCGCGGGTGCTCGCCGTGTGGGTGTCCGCCGTGTGCGTGTCGGCCGTGTGCGTGTCGGCCGTGTGCGTGTCGGCCGTCCGGGGAGCCGCGGGCGCGGCCGCGCGGCCTTCCTCGACCAGGGCCTCGAACTCGGGCGTGACGCGGGCGACGGTGCCCGGTCCCAGCACGATCTGGTACGTGTCGTCCTCGACGACGCCCATCACGGCGGGGAGGGCCCTGAGGGCCTCGTCCTGGACCAGGGAGCGGTCGCGCAGGGTGATGCGCAGCCGGGTCATGCAGTGAGCGATGGACAGGACGTTGTCAGGACCGCCGACCAGGGGAAGGATCGCGGCGGCTGTGGCGCGGTTCTTGTCAGTGGGCATGGTGGTGTTCGCCTTGCTGCTGGGGGTCAGCGGGGAGTGGGCGCGGACTGACGCGGGGTCTGGGTGAGGGCGGCCCGGAGGTGGCCCCGGGAGGCGGTGAGGAGTTCGGCGGCCGTGGGGCCGTCGACTCCGCCGAGGATGACGAGGATGGCCTGCTTGACCTCGCCGCCGGCGGCGGTGAGCGCGGCCTCGATCTCGGCGTCGGGGGCGCCGGTGGCCAGCGAGACGATGCGGCGGGCGCGGGCGCGCAGCTTCTCGTTGGAGGAGCGCATGTCGACCATCAGGTTTCCGTACGTCTTGCCGAGCCGGATCATCGTGAGGGTCGAGATGAGGTTGAGGACGAGCTTCTGCGCGGTGCCGGCCTTCAACCGGGTCGATCCGGTGAGGAGTTCGGGGCCGACGACCACCTCGATGCCGTGGTCGGCGGCGGCGGCCAGTGCGGAGCCGGCGTTGCAGGACAGGCCGACGGTGAGCGCCCCGCGGGCGTGGGCGAACTCGACGGCGCCGATCGCGTACGGGGTGCGCCCGGAGGCGGAGATCCCGATGACGGTGTCCTGCGCGGTCAGGGCCAGCGCGGTCAGGTCCTCGGCGGCCAGCTCCTTGGAGTCCTCGGCGCCCTCGACGGCCTTGACCATGGCGGAGGGGCCGCCCGCGATCAGGCCGACGACCTCGGAGGGGTCGGTGTTGAAGGTGGGCGGGCACTCGCTGGCGTCCAGTACGCCCATCCGGCCGGCGGTGCCGGCGCCCGCGTAGATCAGGCGTCCGCCGCGGGCCATCCGCTCGGCGATCCCGTCGATGGCGGCGGCGATCGTCTCCAGTTCGCCGGCGACGGCGGCCGGGACGGTGGCGTCCTCGGCGTTCATCAGGCGGGCGATCTCCAGGGTGGGCAGCCGGTCGATCCCGGCCAGTTCGGGGCGGAAGGCCTCGGTGGTCAAGGTGGCGAGCTGGGCGCGGAGTTCGGCGTACGCGGTCATGGGCTTCGGCTCCTGGGCTACGGGCTGCTAGCGGGTGGTGCTGCCCCGCTTGGCGGTGGGTACGGAGGTGTGGTGGCGGGGCGCGAGTGCCTCGTACGAGGCTGCGAGCGCGGGCGCCGCCGTCTCGTAGGTCTGCTGGGCGACGCCCACGAACAGGCAGTCCACGACGAGGAGCTGGCTGGTCCGGCTCGACATGGCCGCCGGGCGCAGCTGGGTCTCGCGGGCGGCGGAGGTGGCCAGCACGAGGTCGGCGTAGTGGACGACGGGGGAGCCCGCGCGGGCCGTCAGCGCGAGGGTGGTGGCGCCGTGTTCGAAGGCGGTCCGCAGGGGGTCGATGACGTCGCCGGTGCCGCCGGAGTGCGTGATGGCGACGGCCACGTCGCCGGGCCGCAGCAGCACGGCGGTGGTGACGGCCAGGTGGGGGTCGCCGGGTGCGTGGGCGATCAGGCCGATGCGCGACAGCTTCTGCGCGAGGTCCTGGGCGACGAGGCCGGAGGCGCCGACGCCGTAGATCTCGATGCGGCGGGCGCCCGCGAGGGCGGCGACGGCGGAGCCGAGGGTGGCGACGTCGAGTCCGGCGGCGGTGTCGGTGAGGGTCTGCGCCTCCTCCTGGGCCAGCTTGGCGACCACGTCGGCGAGGGAGTCGTCGACGGCTATGTCCACGGTGACGGCGGGGGCCGCGCCGGTCTCCTGCTGGGCGGCGAGCGCGGCGAGCGCGAGGCGCAGGTCGCGGTAGCCGGGGTAGCCGAGGAGGCGGGCGGTGCGGACGACGGTGGCCTCGCTGGTGCCGGTGCGGGCGGCGAGGTCGCTGACGGTGAGCGCGGCGCAGGCCGCGGGGTCCTCGGCGACGGCCTCGGCGACGGCCTGCATGGAGCGGGTCATCGAGGGGCCGAGGCTGCGGACGCGGGCCCGCAGCGCGGCGGGGGCGGGGACGGGGACGGCCGGGTCCACGCCTGCGCTGAAGGTTTCCTTCATCTTCTTGCTCACCCTTGAAACTTATTTTCAGAGGGGTGGGGGCGTCAAGACGCCATGAGTCACCGGTGAAAGAGGACCTTCGCCACCTGGCCCGTCCGGGTCCACAATGACTCCATGGACCACGCGACCCCCCCAGCCCCCCTTGAACAGGCGCTGCACGCCGCACGCGCCCTGGTACTCGCCGATCTCGTCGCGGGCGAGGTCGCCGATGCCGATGTCGTCTCCCTCGTCGAGGACGCGGTCACCCACCGCCGGTGGTGGGTGGAGGAGTGGCCCGAGGGTGTCGACTACCTCGCCGGACTCGTCGCCCAGGACGTGAAGGACGCGCTGCTGGAGAAGTACGGGCGCTGGCCGCTGTGCCCGGTCTGCGGCCACGGCGAGCCGCACGCGCTGGACGTGGAGCCCGAGCTCGGACCGGACCCGATGTGGGTGTGCTCGGAGGCCGGCGTGCGGGTGGCGCCGGTGGGCGGCCTGGGACCGGTCCTCGGCGGCCCCGGCTCCGCCTTCGGGTACGGCGAATGAGCCGCCGGTGACGGTGTACATCGACCCGCCCGACTGGCCGGGTCACGGCCGCATGTGGTCGCACCTGGTCAGCGACACCTCGTTCGAGGAACTACATGCCTTCGCGGCATCGATCGGCTGCCCGCCGAAGGCCTTCGAGCGAGACCACTACGACGTCCCCGAGCAGCGCTACGCGGACGCGGTGGCCGCGGGCGCGGTGGAGATCGGCAGCAAGGAACTGGTCCGGAGACTGACGGCGGCCGGCCTGCGCCGGCCCAAGGGCCGTCCGGCGGCGTAGCCGGCGGCCCGGTCCCGGCGGGCGTGCGGTCCCCGGTGGGCCTGCGGTGCCCCTCGACCGCCAGCCCGTGGTGTTCATGGGGTCGGAGGGCGAGGTCGGCCTGGTCGCCGGTGACCTGTCCGGATTCCTGTGGGTGCTCGCGGACGGCTTCGGGCCCCGGGAGGCGGCCCTGTACGCGGAGTGGACGGCTGGATCCGCTGGAGCGGCTAGATCGGCTGATCCGCGACGGCGGGTTCCGTGGCCGGCCGGGCTGCCGCCGAGCCGGCCACCACGCGGGTGGGGACCTTCGTACGGCGGTCCAGGCGCAGCGCCACGAGGCCCAGGGCGATGGCGGTGACGGTCATCGCGCCGCCCGCCCAGGCGGTGGCGGAGTAGCCGTACCCGGCGTCGATGACGGTGCCGCCGAGCCAGGGGCCGCCGGTGTTGCCGAGGTTGAAGGCGGCCGTGGTGGTCGCGCCGGCCAGGGTCGGGGCGGCGCCCGCGACGTTGAACATGCGGGCGTTGAGCGCCGGGGCGGTGAAGAACGCCGAGAAGCCGATCAGGAACGAGAGGGCGATCGCGGCCGCCGCCGTGGAGGCCAGCAGGGCCAGCGCCGCCAGGAAGGCGGTGGAGGCGGTGATGCCCCACAGCATGACCCCGAAGAGGTGCGCGTCGGCGATCCGCCCGCCCACCGTGGTGCCCACCAGCGCGCCGATCCCGAAGAGGCCGAGGATCCAGGGGACCCACCGCGAATCGAGCCCGGCCACGTCCGTGAGCAGCGGCGACAGGTAGCTGAAGGCGCAGAAGACGCCGCCCGCGGCGAGCGCCGTGACGCCGATCGACAGCCACACCTGGCGGTCGCGGTAGATGCGCAGCTCGCGCGCGAGCGTCGGCTTCTCGGCGGGCAGCGGGATCTTCGGGATCAGCGCGAGGATGCCGAGGAGCGCTATGGCAGAGGCCGCGCCGACCGCCCAGAACGCGGAACGCCAGCCCAGCTGCTCACCGAGGAACGCGCCGGCCGGGACGCCGAGGACGTTGGCGATGGACAGCCCGCCGATCATGACGGCCATCGCGCGGGCCCGCTGGTGCTGCTCGACCATGGCGATGGCCACGGCGGCGCCGACCGCCCAGAAGCCGGCGCAGGCGAGCGCGGAGACGATGCGGGAGGCGAAGAGCAGCTCGTACGAGGGGGCCAGCGCGCCCGCGACCTGTCCGAGGCCGAAGAGGCTGATCAGCGAGAGCAGCGTGGTGCGCCGGGGCAGCCGCAGCGTGGCGACGGCGAGCAGGGGCGCTCCGACGACCATGCCGATCGCGAAGGCGGATATGAGCAGGCCCGCCTGGGGGATGGTGACGCCCATGTCCTCGGCGATGGGGGGCAGGAGCCCGGAGAGCATGAACTCGCTGGTACCGAGTGCGAAGACGGAGAGGCCGAGGATGTAGACGGCGACGGGCATGCGGGTGCGTTCGGCTGCTGCGGGCATGAACTACCTCAACCGCGACGAACGGGATCACATTCCCGGGCTATGCGCAGGGCCCCCGAGGTCCGCGAGCTCGGCGGCCAGGTTCGCGCGGGCCGGGGCCTCCCAGTGCGCAGCCCCGTAGGCGGTGCGGAAGAGGCGGGGCAGCTCCAGCAGCTGGCGCAGCACGGCGGCCCGGCCCGCGCGGAAGGCCTCGTCGGGGACGAAGCCGTACTCGGCGCGGACGGCTGCCGCGTAGGCGGCGTACTCCTGCGCCGTGCCCGCCAGGACGCCCAGGTCGGCGTCGCAGAGCAGCTCGCCGTTGGCGTCGCCGGGCGCGGGGTCGTGGGTGATCGTGAGGCGGACGAGGCGGGCCACCTCGGCGGTGCGGGCGTCGTCGATGCCGAGCTCGGGCAGGGCGCGCTCGGCGAGGGCGGCGCTGCGCTCCTCGTTCTCGGAGCGGTCGGGCCGGTAGACGGCGTCGTGGAACCAGGCGGCGAGCTCGACGGCGGCGAGGTCCGCCCGGTCTCCCTCCCCCTCCCCCTGTGGCGCCCCGGCGAGTACGTCGATGCGTGCGAGTACGTCGGCCAGGTGCGCGGTGGTGTGGTACCTGCGCTGCGGCTCGGCCCAGGCGCTGAGGAGGCGGTCGGCGTAGGGGGACGGGTCCAGGCCGGGGGTGGCTCCGGCGGCGACGGTGGTGGCGTGCCAGCGGGCGCGGAGGTTCTGCTCGCGGTGCGTGTCGGACGTCATGGCGGATGTCATGCGCACATTGTGGTGGTGGCGTGATTGTGCTGGTGAAGGGCGGGTGGAGGCCCGTACCCTGGATATTGGACTAGACCTATTTTCCAATGCGGGACGAAGGATGGGATTACATGAGCAACCGTGCGCTCCTGGAGGTGATCGCCCTCGACGTGGAGGACGCGGTCGCGGCCCAGGCCGGTGGGGCGGACCGACTCGAACTGGTCACCGACATGGCCGCCGACGGGCTCACCCCGTCGCGCGAGACCTTCGCGGCGATCCGGGCGGCGGTCGACATCCGGCTGCGCGTGATGCTCCGGAAGGCGGACGGCTTCTCGGCGGGCTCCGCGCAGGACGTGGACCGCCTGGTGGAAGGGGCGCGGGCGCTGCGCGCCGAGGGGGCCGAGGAATTCGTCCTGGGCTTCCTGAACCCCGACGGCAGCCCCGACCTCACCGCCGTCGAGGCGGTCGTCGCGGAGCTCGGCGGCTGCGGGTGGACGTTCCACCGCGCGATCGACCGGGCCGCGGACCGTGACCAGCTCCGCAAGGCGGTCGCGGACCTGCCCGGGCTCGACACCTACCTGACCGCGGGCGCGGCCGGCGGGGTCGACGAGGGCCTGCCGGTGCTGCTGGCGGAGGCCGCGAAGGCGGGTGCCCCCGGCTACGAGCCGCGCATCCTGGTGGGCGGCGGCCTGGCCCTCTCCCACCTCCCGGTGCTCCGCGCAGCGGGCATCGACGCCTTCCACATCGGCGGCGCGGCCCGCCCGGACGGCTGGGACCGGCCGGTGTCGCCTTCGGCGGTCACGGCGTGGCGGGCGGCGCTGGGCTAGGCCTGGGCTGCGGGTGGGCCGGTGCCGGGGTCGGGGTGGGGTGTCGGCCTGGACTGCATGATTTAGGCGCCCTGTGTCGGCCTTCGACAGTTGTGGGGGTGCTCTCGCGCCACAAATCACGCTTTACGTCCAGGCCGACACCCCACCCCGCCCCCGTCCCCGGCCGGGGCCATGTCCGGCTCCGTCGGGGGGCTTCTCGGCCGTTCGCCGTCTCAGGTGCTTTCAGCCGTCCGGCGCTTCAGGTGCTTTCAGCCGTCCGGCGTTTGAGGACCGGGGTCTGGGGCGGAGCCCCAGGGGGCCCGGGGGCCCGTCCTCTCCCCA